>JANWHQ010000153.1 GCA_025450315.1 Caulobacteraceae bacterium | reverse complement strand
CGGCTGCCCACTCAGCCCTTCAGCGGTCGCAGCCGATTCACGTGGCCCATCTTGCGGCCGGGTCTCGCCTCGCGCTTGCCGTAGAACCAGACCCGGGCGCCGGGTTCGGCGATCAGCTCGGGCCACTGCTCCATGTCATCGCCGATCAGATTGATCATCTCGGTGCGGGCGAGGGGCTCGGCGGGGCCGAGCGGCCAGCCGGCGACGGCGCGGATCTGCTGTTCGAACTGGTCGACCTCGCAGCCGTCGAGGGTCCAGTGGCCGGAGTTGTGAACCCGGGGCGCGATCTCGTTGACCAGCAGCTGGCCGTCGCCCAGCTCGAACAGCTCCACCGCCAGCACCCCCACATAGTCGAGTCCTGCCAGGATGCGGGCGGCGATCTGCTCGGCCTGGTCGCGGGTGCGGTCGGTCACTTCGGCGGGGGCGTGGGTGCGGCGCAGGATGCCGTCCTCGTGGTGGTTCTCGCCCAGCGGATAGAGCGCGATCTCGCCCGAGCGGCCGCGCGCGGCGATCACCGACAGCTCGCGCCGGAAGGCGGCGGGCGCCTCGACGATCACCGGTTTGCGGCCCACCCGCGCCCAGGCGGCCCCGGCCTCGGCGGCATGCTCGACCCAGGTCTGGCCCTTGCCGTCGTAGCCCTCGCGGCGGGTCTTGATCAGGCAGGGCGCGCCCAGGGACGCGATGGCGGCCTCCAGGGCGCCCAGGTCGTCGGCCGCGGCGAAGGCCACGGTGGGACAGCCGGCGCCGTTCAGGAAGGTCTTCTCGTCGATCCGGTCCTGGGCGATGGCCAGGGCGCGGGCGTTCGGCGCCACCTCGGCCCCCAGGGCCAGCAGCCGCTCCACGGCCTCAGCCGGCACGTTCTCGAACTCGAAGGTGACGACGTCGGAAGCCTCGGCCAGGGTCTTCAGCGCCTCCGGGTCGTCATAGGCGGCGGCGATCGCCGTCTTGGCCACCCGCGCGGCGGGGCAATCGGCCTCGGGATCCAGGATGGCCACGTCGAATCCCAGGCGCGCGGCGGCCAGGGCCAGCATGCGGCCAAGCTGCCCGCCGCCGAGGATGCCGATGGTCGAGCCGGGCGCGAGCGGGAAGTCCATGCGCTTAGTCGACGACGCTTTCGGGCACGGATTCGGTCTGCTGGCGGCGGAACTCGGTCACGCGCGCGGCCAGCTCGGGGTCGGACAGGGCCAGGATCTGGGCCGCCAGCAGCCCGGCGTTGCGCGCGCCCGCCTCGCCGACCGCCAGGGTCCCGACCGGCACGCCCGGCGGCATCTGGGCGATGGACAACAGCGAATCCAGGCCGTCGAGCGACTTCGACTTCACCGGCACGCCCAGCACCGGCAGCTCGGTCATCGAGGCGGCCATGCCGGGCAGATGCGCGGCGCCACCCGCGCCGGCGATGATCACCTTGACGCCCCGGCCCTTGGCGCCCTTGGCGAAATCGTAGAGCCGGTCGGGGGTTCGGTGGGCCGACACGACCCTGGTCTCATAGGCCACGCCCAGCAGGTCGAGGCTCTCGGCCGCGCACTGCATGGTGGGCCAGTCCGAGCGGCTTCCCATGATGATGGCGACGGGCGGCGCGGAGCCGGTGTTCGGCATTGGGGGGTCCTTCGCGGCCGGGCCGTCCGGGAAAAGGCGCGGAGTATAGGCGCCGCGACCCTCGCGGCAAGGCTGGCGCGGCGGGCGCCGAACAGCCCTAGCGCACGGGCTTCGCCGGCTGGGCCGCGTGGCGGCTCATGGCCTGGGTCAGGCATTCGTTGACCGGGGGCGGGTTGCGGCCGCGCATGCGCGGGCCCGACGCGGCGCCGGAGACCTTCAGCCCTTCGCCGGGCGAGCGCCGGAAGAAGACGAACAGGGCGCAGTCGGGCAGCCGGTAGGTCCACATCCCGCCCTTGCCCTCGTCCCGCGACAGGTCCGGCGCGCCGAGCCTGGCGACCACCTCCGCCTCGCTGGTTCCCAGCAGGCCATGGAAGGACGGCGGGCGGCTGGCCTGCGGCCTGGCGGCGTGGCTGGAGGCCGGCGGCAAGAGGTCGAGGGAATCGCTGGCCGGCGCTGCGTCCTGGCGGGCGGCTCGGGCGGCGCCCTGCGCCATGAGGGCGGCGGCGGCCACGCCCGCGATCAAGGCCAAGGGTCTCACCATGGGCCCTTAAGACCCGCCGGGCGGCCCTATTGCAAGGCCCGTGCATTGCCTGGCGGCCATCGGTCGCTATAGTCCGCCGCCTTTCCCGCCGGAGCCTCGCCTTATGACGGACCTCTATGACGTCGCCGCCATCGGCAACGCCATCGTCGACGTGATCGCGCCGTCCAGCGATGACTTCATCGCCGACCAGGCCCTTCCCAAGGGCGGCATGACCCTGATCGACGACCTGAGGGCCGAAGAGCTCTACGAGGCCATGGCCCCGGGCCAGGAGGCCTCGGGCGGTTCGGCGGCCAACAGCATGGCCGGCGTGGCCAGCTTCGGCGGCCGCGCGGCCTTCATCGGCAAGGTCGGCGACGACCAGCTGGGCAAGGTCTTCGCTCACGACATCCGGGCCATCGGCGCCCACTACGACACCGCGCCCCTGGCCAGCGGGGCCGCGACCGGCCGCTGCCTGATCAACGTCACCCCCGACGGCCAGCGCACCATGGCGACCTTCCTGGGCGCCGCGAACCTTTTGGGCCCCGGCGACGTCGATCCCAAGGTGATCGAGAGCGCCAAGATCACCTTCCTGGAGGGCTATCTCTTCACCCCCGAGGAGGCCCGCAAGGCCTTCGCCAAGGCCGCCGGCCTGGCGCGCGCCAGCGACCGGCTGATCGCGCTCACCCTGTCGGCCGGCTTCGTGGTGGAGAGCTTCCGCGAGACCCTGATCGACTTCATCGAGACGCAGGTCGACATCCTCTTCGCCAACGAGGAGGAGATCACCCTGCTGTTCCAGACCAAAAGCTTCGACGAGGCCGTGAACCTCGCCCGGCCGCACGTGAAGATCGCGGCCCTCACCTGCGGGGCCCAGGGCTCGGTGGTCATCGGCGGGGACGAGAGCCACCAGGTGGCGGCCGAACCGATCGATAAGCTGGTGGACACCACCGGCGCGGGCGACGCCTATGCCGCCGGCTTCCTCTACGGCCTGGCCCGCGGCCGGCGGCTCAACGTCTGCGGCCGGCTGGGCTCGATCGCCGCCTCGGAGGTGATCTCCCATTACGGCGCCCGGCCCGAGACCTCGCTCCGGGACCTCGCCATCAAGGCGGGGCTGTAGCGCCATGGCCCGCACGGCCCAGGCCCGGCGCGAGACCAAGGAGACGCAGATCCGCGTCGCCATCGACCTGGACGGGACCGGCCAGGCGAGCATCTCGACCGGCGTCGGTTTCTTCGACCACATGCTGGAATCCTTCGCCCGCCACGGCGGCTTCGACCTCGAGGTCGAGACCCAGGGCGACCTGCACATCGACATGCACCACACCGTCGAGGACACCGGCATCGTGCTGGGCCAGGCGGTGACCCAGGCGCTGGACGGCTTCAAGGGCATCCGCCGCTTCGGCCACGCCTATATCCCGATGGACGAGACTCTGACCCGCTGCGCCATCGACCTGTCCAACCGCCCCTATCTGATCTGGCGGGTGGGCTTCGTGCGTCCCAAGGTCGGCGAGATGGACACCGAGCTGTTCAAGGAGTTCCACCACGCCTTCGCCATGAACGCCGGCGCCTGCGTGCACATCGAGACCCTCTACGGCGAGAACTCGCACCACATCGCCGAAAGCGGCTTCAAGGCCCTGGCCAGGGCCCTGCGCATGGCGGTGGAGATCGACCCCAAGACCCAAGGCCACGCCCCCTCCACCAAGGGCGTGCTCTAGGACCGTATCCGCGTGAGCGCCGCCCTTCCTTTCCGTGTCGTCCCGGCCGGAGCCCTCGGACCTCGTCCGGGCCCGGAGAGCCGGGATCGCGGCAGACGCCGGCGCCTCCGGGAAGACAATTCGAGATGAAGGCCGTCCTGATCGATTACGGATCGGGCAATCTGCGCTCGGCCGAGAAGGCGCTTCTGAGGGCCGCCGCCGAGCGGCCCGGTGCGCCGGAGGTGGTCACCACTTCCGATCCCGAGGCCGTGGCCCGGGCCGACCGGCTGGTGCTGCCGGGCGTGGGCGCCTTCGCCGCCTGCATGGGCGCGCTGGAAGCGGTGTCGGGACTCAGGGCCGCGATCGAGGAGGCGGTGATCGGGCGCGGCCGGCCGTTCCTCGGAATCTGCGTCGGCATGCAGCTGATGGCCGCGCGCGGCCTGGAGTTCGGCGTGACTCCCGGCTTCGGCTGGATCGACGGCGAGGTGCGGCGCATCGCGCCCGGCGACGAGCGGCTGAAGGTGCCGCACATGGGCTGGAACGCGCTGGAAAACGTCACGGATCATCCGGTATTTGCGGGGATGCAAGGCCGCGACGTCTATTTCACCCACTCCTTCGCCCTCTATCCCGAGCGGTCCGCCGACGCGGCCGCCTGGACCACCCACGGCGAGCGCTTCGCCGCGGCGGTGGCCAAGGACAACATGGCCGGCGCCCAGTTCCACCCCGAGAAGTCCCAGGGGGTGGGCATCGAGCTGCTGGGGAATTTCCTCCAGTGGCGTCCGTGAGGTCGAGATGATCCTCTATCCCGCCATCGACCTGAAGGACGGCCAGTGCGTGCGGGTGGTGCACGGCGACTTCGCCACGGCCACGGTGTTCAACGATTCCCCCGCCGACCAGGCGCGGATCTGGGCCGAGGCCGGCTTCGAGTGGCTGCACGTCATCGACCTGACCGGCTCGGCCGAGGGCAAGGCGGTCAATGGCGCCGCGGTCGAGGCGATCCTGGAGGCCGTGTCCATGCCGGTGCAGCTGGGCGGCGGCATCCGCTCGCTGGCGAACATCGAGGGCTGGATCGAGCGCGGCGTCAGCCGGGTGATCCTGGGCACCGCGGCGGTGCGCGATCCCGAGCTGGTGAAGACCGCCGCCCGCCAGTGGCCCGAGCAGATCGCCGTCAGCGTCGACGTGCGCGCCGGCAAGGTGGCCGTGCAGGGCTGGCTCGAGGATTCGGGGCTGGATCCCCTGACCGTGGCGCGCCGGTTCGAGGACGCGGGCGTCTCGGCCCTGATCGTCACCGACATCGACCGCGACGGGGCGCTGCAGGGCTTCAACGTCGAGGTGTTCGGCCAGGTGGCCGACGCGGTCGACATCCCGGTGATCGCCGCGGGGGGCCTGGCGACCGCCGACGACATCCGCAAGGTGCGCGCCTGGCCGGGCCGGGAGATCTCGGGCGCGGTGCTGGGCCGGGCGCTCTACGCCGGCACGATCAGGCCGGCCGAGGCCCTGCTGGCCGCCGACGGCAAGGGCGGCCGATGCTGAAGGTGCGCGTCATCCCCTGCCTGGACGTCAAGGACGGCCGGGTGGTGAAGGGGGTCCAGTTCGTCTCCCTGCGCGACGCCGGCGATCCGGTGGAGCAGGCCTCGGCCTATGACGCGGCCGGGGCGGACGAGCTGATGTTCCTGGACATCACCGCCAGCCACGAGGGCCGCGGCGCCATCCTGGAGGTGGTCGCCCGCACCGCCGACGTCTGCTTCATGCCGGTGGGCGTGGGCGGCGGGGTGCGCACCGCCGAGGACGCCCGCCGGCTGCTCCGGGCCGGCGCCGACAAGGTCTCGGTCAACACCGCCGCGGTGGAGGACCCCGACCTGATCCCCCGCTGCGCCGACGCCTTCGGCTCCCAGGCCGTGGTCGTCGCCATCGACGCCCGCCGCGGCCGCGCCGGGACGCTGCTGGCCGGCGACCGGCCCAGCGGCTGGGAGGTCTTCACCTACGGCGGCCGCCGGTCCACGGGCCTGGACGTGGTCGAGCACGCCGTGCGCTGCGTCGAACGCGGCGCGGGCGAGATCCTGCTCACCTCCATGGACCGCGACGGCTCCAAGGCCGGCTACGACACCGAGCTCCTGAAGGCGGTGTCGAGCGCCGTGGGCGTGCCGGTGATCGCCTCGGGCGGCGCGGGGACCAAGCAGCATCTGGTCGAGGCGGTGACGGACGGCGGCGCCGACGCGGTGCTGGCCGCCAGCATCTTCCACTTCGGCGAGATCGGCATCGGCGAGGCCAAGGACGCCATGCGCGCGGCCGGGCTGCCGGTCCGGCGCACCTGACGGGGCGGGGCGGATGAGCGGTCAGGACCGATTGTTCGCCGTCTGCCTCGGGGGCCGCGCCGAGCGGTGCAACACCGAGCTGCACGACGTGGTGTTCGTGACCGGCCCCTCGATCGAGGCGACCTACGATCAACTGCTCGACCGGTGGTTCGGCCTGCCCCGGCGGCTGCACATCGACGCCTGGGCCGAGCTCGACGTCGTGGATGGCCACGAGGTGTCGCTGGCCGGCGCCCCGGACACGGGCGCACGGCGGCTGTTCTTCGTCAATCTCGGGGCCTATCGCCCGGGCGAGCTGTCGGAGGTCCACGCCAACGGCTTCCTGGTCGCCGAGACCCTCCAGGACGCCAAGCGGCGCGCCAAGGCCACGCTGCTGACGGGCGGGATGACCGAGCTGCACACCGACGACCTCTACGAGGTCGACACCTGCCTGCAGATCGGCTCGGTGGGCGGCCTGCACGTCGTGCTGACGCCGACGACGCGCGCCGGCGGTCTGAAGGTGACGAGCTGCTATCGGCCCTTGCCGGACGCGGTGATCGACGCCTGGATCGCGCGGCGCGGGGCTTGACGCGCGCCTCCCTCCCCCTCAGGGGGAGGGATCGAGGGAGGGGGTCCAAAGATTCTCTCCGCTCCATACTGAACCGCCGCTCGCAGCTGAACGTCCTGGGCGGACCCTACCCCTGCCCGTTCAGAGGGAGCCGTTCGCTCTTCGCGAACGGCTATGATGTTTGCCAAAGATTTGGCAAACATCCCCTCTGAACCCCTGAAGGGAGAGGGGGGAGAGAGCGATGCCCCAGTTCTCCGAAACTCTGGACCGCCTGGCCGCCACCATCGCCGCCCGCAAGGGCGCCGATCCGGCCACGTCCTGGACGGCCAAGCTGCTGTCGGAGGGTCCCGAGCGCTGCGCCAGGAAGTTCGGCGAGGAGGCGGTCGAGGCGGTGATCGCAGCGGTCTCGGGCGACAAGGACGCCACGGCCTCGGAAAGCGCCGACGTGATCTATCACCTCCTGGTGCTGCTGGCCGCGACCGGCGTCAGCCTCGACGACGTCGCCGCCAAGCTGCAGGCGCGGGAGGGGCGCTCGGGGCTGGAGGAGAAGGCCTCGCGCGGCGCCCCTTAGCTCAGACCTCCAGCCGCCAGTTCGCCCCGTCCTTCACCACCCGTCCGGCGGTGGGGCCGGCGAAGTGGGTGCCGATGAACAGCAGGCCCTTGGATTCGGCCTCGGCCAGCAGGCTGCGGCGGGTGGCGGGCGAAAGGGCCGGGTCGACGTCCACGCTCGGGCACCAGTCGGGATAGGCCATCTGGCTGGGGTGGTGCAGGGCGTCGCCGGTGATGAAGGCGGTCTCGCCCTTGGACTCGATCATCACGCTGATATGGCCGGGGGTGTGGCCGGGGGTCGGGACCAGGCGGATCTCGGGGGTCAGGACCTGGTCCATCTCGACGTAGTCGGCCAGGCCCGCGTCGAAGATCGGCTGCACCGAGTCGGCCAGGATCTGCAGGTCGGTCTCGTCGCCGTTCCCGCTCCAGTGCGCGTGGTCGACCCGGCCGATCAGGTAGCGGGCGTTGGGGAAGGTGGGGACCCACTTGCCGTCCTCGAGCCGGGTGTTCCAGCCCACGTGATCGACGTGCAGGTGGGTGCAGACCACGGCCTGGACGCTCTCGGGCGGCCAGCCGGCGTCCCTCATGTGGTCCAGGAACGGCGTCGACAGCGCCTGCATCCCCAGCTCCTTGCGCGGCTTGTCGTTGCCGATGCAGGTGTCGACCACCAGCCGCATGCCGGGCGCGTCGACCAGCAGGGCGTGGAACGACAGCAGCATGGCGTCGTCCTCGGGCCGGACGAAGTGCGGATAGAGCCAGGGCATGGTGCGCAGAGTCTCGGGCGTCGCCTCCTTGAGGAAGGCGTGCTCCTCGCTCCAGGGAACGGGGACCTCCAGCTCCACCACCCGGGTGATGGTCACCTCGCCGACTTTCCAGCTGAGCATGAAGGTTCCTCCCGTCTTCTTTAGCTACCGTCATTCGCGGGCTTGTCCCGCGAACCCATACGCACTGGAGTTCGACGGAGTTCATGGATCGGCGGGACGAGCCCGCCGATGACGGTAAAATGAGATAGTGAGCTTGTCTCGCCCGCAATCCCGAGCGCCTACAAGGTCACCTTGGCCTTCGACTCATCGGCCATCACCTCGGCGTGCGAGGGGGCGCGGCCGGGGGCGTTGGCGAACATCTTCTGGGCGCCTGGGCGGGCGTTGATCCGCTTGATCCAGGCCAGCAGGTGCGGCGTGTCGCGCGCGTTCACCAGTTCGGCGTAGTTGACCTCCATCGAGTTGGCGATGGCGAAGTTGCAGACGTCGGCCAGGCTGAACTCGGGGCCGGCCAGCCACTCGCTCTCGGCCAGCCGCGCCTCCAGCTTCCGGACCGAGAACTCGATCTTGCGCATCTCCTCGTCGAGCATCTCCTGGGGGAAGCCCTCGCGCGCGCGGCGCCACTTCACCTGCTGTTCGAAGATCGGGATCTTCTTGACGTGTTCCTCGAAGTCCGCGTCCGAGAGGCTGCGGGCCAGGGGCCCGATGCGCCGGTGCCAGCCGAGGGTGGAGACGCACCAGCAGAAATATTCGTCCACCCACTTGGTCCAGATCCGCATCTGGGCGCGCAGGTAGGGGTCGGCGGGCCTGAGCGACGGATAGTCGGTGAACACGTCCTCCAGATACTCGCAGATCACCGTCGACTCGGTGATCACCTTGCCGTCGTGCTCCAGGGCCGGCACCTGGCCGTTGGGGTTGATCTTCTTGAACCAGTCCGAGTGCTGGTCGAAGCTCGCCGCGCTCAGGTACTTGCTCTCGAACGGGATGCCCCGCTCGTAGAGCGCCAGGAGCGGCTTCAGCGAATTGGCCCCGGGGCCGAAGCTGTAGAGCTTGAGCATCAGGCGTTGGCCTTCACAGGTTCGGACGTCGGCTCGTCCGAGCGGCGGGCGAATTCGTTGGGCGTCTCGGCGAACATCTTCTGGCAGGCCGGGCGGGCGTTGATGCGCCTTGTCCAGTCGACCAGGTGCGGCGTCGCCTGCTCGTTCACCAGCTCGCCGAACATCCGCTCCATGCCGTTGGCGATGGCGAAGTTGCAGATGTCGGCCAGGGTGTAGTCGGGCCCGGCGAGCCAGGGGCTTTGCGCCAGGCGGGCCTCCAGCTTCCGGACGGAGAAGGCGATCTTGCGCATCTCCTCGTCGATCAGGTCCTGCGGAAAGCCGTAGCGGGCGCGGCGCCACTTCACCTGCTGCTCGTAGATCGGGATGCGCTTGACGTGTTCCTCGAACTCCTCGTCGGAATACTTCTCGACCATCCGCCCGACCATGCGCTGCCAGCCGATGGTGGAGACGCACCAGCAGAAGTACTCGTCCACCCACTTGGTCCAGATGCGCATCTGGGCGGTCAGGTAGGGGTCGGACGGCCGCATCGGATTGGCCCCCGGGAAGACGTCCTCGAGGTACTCGCAGATCACCGTGGACTCGGTGATCACCTTGCCGTCGTGGTCCAGCGCCGGGACCTGGCCGTTGGGGTTGATCTTGGTGAACCACGGCTCGTGGTGCTCGAAGACCGCCGGGTTCAGCTGGCGGCGGGTGAACTCCAGGCCCTTCTCGTAGAGGGTCAGCAGCGGCTTCAGCGAATTGGCCCCCGGTCCGAAGCAATAGAGCGTCAGCATGGCTCAGGATCCTCCGCGATGGTTTCTTGACGTTGATCCAGTCAACTAAGGCAATCCCGAGGCGATGGCGAGGTCAGCGCGCCGCCGCCGCGGTGGCCTGGGCGCGGTTCCGGACCAGGTCCTCCACCACCCCAGGGTCGGCCAGGGTGGTGATGTCGCCGAGGTTGGAGGTGTCGTTCTCGGCGATCTTGCGCAGGATCCGGCGCATGATCTTCCCCGAGCGGGTCTTGGGCAGGCCCGGCGCCCACTGCAGATGGTCGGGGGTGGCGATGCCGCCGATCTCCTTGCGCACCCAGTGCGCCAGCTCGCGCCGCAGCGCCTCGGTGGGCTCGATCCCGGCGTTCAGGGTGACGTAGGCGTAGATGCCCTGGCCCTTGAGGTCGTGCGGATAGCCGACCACCGCCGCCTCGGCTACGTCATGGTGGGCGACCAGGGCGGACTCGATCTCGGCGGTGCCCAGCCGGTGGCCCGAGACGTTTATCACGTCGTCCACCCGGCCGGTGATCCAGAAGTAGCCGTCCTCGTCGCGCCGGCAGCCGTCGCCGGTGAAATAGAGGCCCGGATAGGTCGAGAAATAGGTCTGGAAGAAGCGGTCGTGGTCCCCATAGACCGTGCGCATCTGGCCCGGCCAGGAATCGGCCAGGCAGAGGTTGCCTGAGGCGGCGCCTTCCAGCGGCGTTCCCTTGTCGTCCACGAGCACCGGTTTCACCCCGGGCAACGGCCGGGTGGCCGAACCGGGCTTCAGGGCCGTGGCGCCGGGCAGGGGCGTGATCAGCACCCCGCCGGTCTCGGTCTGCCACCAGGTGTCCACGATCGGGCAGCGGCCGTCGCCGACCACCTTGTGGTACCAGAGCCAGGCCTCCGGATTGATCGGCTCGCCGACGGTGCCGAGCAGCCGCAGGGACGCCCGCGAGGTCGCCTTCACCGGGCCGTCGCCTTCGCGCATCAGGGCCCGGATGCCGGTGGGCGCGGTGTAGAGGATCTCGACCTTGTGCTTGTCGACCACCTGCCAGTAGCGCGAGGCGGTCGGATAGGTCGGCAGGCCCTCGAACATCACCGAGGTCGCCCCGTTGGCGAGCGGGCCGTAGACGAGGTAGCTGTGGCCGGTCCCCCAGCCGACGTCGGCCGTGCACCCGAAGACCTCGCCGGGCCGGTAGTCG
>JANWHQ010000152.1 GCA_025450315.1 Caulobacteraceae bacterium | reverse complement strand
GTCCGCTACATGCACTCCGACATCGACACCATCGAGCGCATCGAGATCATCCGCGACCTCCGGCTCGGGGCCTTCGACGTGCTGGTGGGGATCAACCTGCTGCGCGAGGGCCTGGACATCCCCGAATGCGGCCTGGTGGCCATCCTGGACGCCGACAAGGAGGGCTTCCTGCGCTCGGAGACCAGCCTGATCCAGACCATCGGCCGGGCGGCGCGCAATATCGACGGCAAGGTGATCCTCTATGCCGACGCCATCACCGGCTCGATGGAGCGGGCGATGGCCGAGACCAACCGGCGCCGCGAGAAGCAGGCCGCCTACAACCTCGAGCACGGCATCACCCCCGAGAGCGTCCGGCGCGGCATCAAGGACATCCTGGACAGCCCCTACGAGCGGGGCGACCGGGTGACGGTGGACGCCGGCGTGGCCGAGGACGCCCGCCCGTTCGTCGGCTCCAACTTCCAGGCCACCCTGCGCGACCTGGAAAGCCGCATGCGCGAGGCGGCCGCCAACCTGGAGTTCGAGGAGGCGGCGCGGCTGCGCGACGAGGTCAAGCGGCTGAAGATGCTGGACCTGGAGTTCGCCAACGAGGCCATGACCGGCGAAGGCGAGGCGGTGGACAAGAGCGTGCCCAAGCGCGAGCGGGCGACCGCGCGGGCCGACGCCATGGCGCGGATGCGCAAGCAGCGGCGGCGCTGAGCGGCCTCAGCCGGCCTCGGCCAGCTGGCTTTGCTCGATCAGCCGCAGCATCCGGTCCAGCGCGCGCTCCACCTTGTCGAGCGAAATGGTCCAGGGGGTGTCGATGCGATGGGGCTCGGGCGGCATGTCGCCCATGACGTAGGCGAAGCGGTTGCCGAGGTCCGCCTGCCAGAGCGCGATCTCGGTCAGGTGGAAGGGCACGTGCGGCGGCATCAGCACCAGGCTGAGCGGATGGCCGCCGCTGAACACCAGGTTGTGGAAGGCCGAGCCGAAGGGCCCCGCCACGCAGGCCGGATGGGCGAGCAGCCGGCGCACCTCCTCGAAGCTCAGCTCGCCGGGATTGACGATCCGGAAGCCGCGGCTGGCGAAGAGCTCGCACACTTCCGCCTCGTTGCTCAGCGGCCGCGCCGCGACCCCCTGGCGGGTCAGGTAGACCAGCGGCCGCTCGCCCGTGGGCGGGAGCACGGCGCGGCGGTAGATGTCGAACACGCCCCGCATCGGGGCGCCCTTGTCCCAGGTCGGCCAGGAGGGCGCGTAGAGCTTGGGGACCAGGGTGATCTCGCCCGGGTCGTGGAAGAGGATCCGCTCGGGGCCGACCCCCAGGGCGCCGAGGATCGACAGCACCTGGGCCTGGGGCTTCCAGCGCAGCAGGATCGGGCAGTCGAGGCCGGCGGCCTCGGCCAGCGCCAGCCTCGGGGCGAAATTCACGATGAAGTCGCCGAAGGCGCTGTCGGTGACGCCCGACATCAGGAACACCGGCGTATCGATCACCTTCACCGGCAGCCGGCCGCCGCGCGAGCGGGGATCGGGGAAGCTCAGCACGTCGCCGGTCCTGACCGCGCCGTACTTGCGCGGCGCGGCGGGCGGATGGATCCCCTCGATGAAGCCGCCGTCCTCGGTCAGCACCAGGCCTTCGTTGAACACCGCGGCGTTGCGGAGCGAGGCGACGAACTTCGCCGGGGTGCGGTGGCGCACGGTGACGGACGCATCCACGGCGCCGTCCAGGTCGATGGCCGGCTGGCGCTCGATGAGCTCCCCGCCCCGGTCGAGGTAGAACACCACGTTGTCGAGGGCGCGGAGCTTCTTGGAGGAGGCCACCTCGTGCAGCGCCTTGGAGATGCGGCGGATCGGCAGCCGCTCGTCCGGATCGAAGATGAAGCCGCGCGGGCTCAGCTGGCGCCCCGCGATGCGCTCGAGCGTGCTGGCGCCCGCCGGCGAGGCGCATCCGGCGATCAAGGGATCCTCCTCGGGGGCGCGGCCCTGCGCCACGAGCGCGCCCCACAGCCCCGCCCAGCCCGACGGGTTGTCCGGCCGGCGTTCGATGAGCGCGCGGAAATAGGTTTCCGCGGCGGCCGGATCGCGGGCCATCAGCTGATGCAGCCCGCGGCGTTCGAGGCGCTCTGGTGTGATTTCCTTCATCTCGGCCGGCGGGTTGGGACGATCAGCGGGCGCAACTACGACAGGCCGGGCCGGCTGTCACGCCGGTGACGTGAGGCCCAGCCCCTCGCGCCGGGCGTGAGGCTGGGCTATCCAGCGCTGCAACAGCCGCCCCGGAGGAGCCTCCGTGTCCGAGTTCAAGGTTCCCTACACCGACGCCTTCTACGACAAGCAGGTGAAGGTCAGCCTGAGGTCGGCCGGCCTCATGCTGGAGCGCCTGAGCGGCGTCTGGCGCCCTGGGAGCGTGGTGGACGTGGGCTGCGGGCGGGGAACCTGGCTGACGGCCTGGGAGCGGCTGGGCGTTCAGACCCTGACGGGGCTGGACGGCCCCTGGGTCGATCCGACCAAGATCCTGTCCGAGCGGATCCAGTTCCATCCCACCGACCTGAACCAGCCGTTCGGCGTGGCCGCCAAGCACGACCTGGCCATGTCCCTGGAGGTCGCCGAGCACTGCCGGCCGGAAGCCTCGGAAGCCTTCGTGGCGTCCCTGGCGTCCATGGCCGACGCCATCGTGTTCGGCGCCGCCTTCACCGGCCAGCCCGGCGCGGACCACATCAACACCCGGCCGCACTCGTACTGGTGCGGCCTGTTCCTCGAACGCGGCTTCCAGATCTTCGACTACTTCCGGCCCAAGTTCTGGGGCGTGGAGAAGATCGCCCCCTGGTACCAGCAGAACACCTTCATCTACGCCCGGCCCGAGCACCCCCTGTTCGCCGCCCTCGCGGCGCACGGCGAGAAGCCCATGGACAACCCGGCCTTCGTCGACGCCGTCCACCCCTGGCTCTACGACAAGGGCCGCGGCGTCATCTGACGCCGGCCGCCGTCGCCGCTGCGCCGTCCATGAGCATCGCCCGCACCAAGTCCTTCGTGCTGCTGCAGGCGCATCCGGGCCGCAACGTCCTGTTCTATGTGTCCAACCCGAAGGTGAAGCTGGCGCCGGCCGACCGGCAGGGGCCGCTGCGCCACGACGTCGTCGTCCTGCCCATCAGCAAGGGCCTGGAGTTCCTGGACCGCGCCCGGGAGATCCCCGACTGGACCTGGGAGCCGGTGCGGGCCGGGACCGCCAAGGTGGTCCTGGACGCCTCGCTGGAGGGCCAGCCGCACGAGGTCAAGCGCACCCGCCGGCTGCACGATTTCTTCCGCGCCGTGGGCGTCCCCCGCCGCCAGGTCGTCTACCTGACCCAGGACCGCGGCTACGAGGCCGACTATCGGCAGAGCTTCGAGGGCGCCGATGGCGAGCCCCTGATGAAGGTGATGGTCCACGACTTCTGGATCCGCTGGGTGGCGCGCCAGCACGCCGAGGACGGGCGCGAGGTGTTCGCGGCGAGGCTGGCCGCCTACCGGGGGCGGTCCCGGCGGCGCGAGCGGCGGTTCCTGGCGCTGACCCGAAACCTCAGGGCCTCCAAGGCGCTGTTCCTGCTGCGGCTGCTGCGCGACGGCCTCTGGGACCAGGGCTTCATCTCCGTCGGCGGCCTTCAGGAGCGGCGGGCGTTCAAGGGGTTCTCGCAGGACGAGCTGGAGGCGGAGCTGTTCCGCGAGGCGCCCTTCGCCGACCTCAACGAGAGCTTGCGTCCCCTTTTGCCGCGCCTGGAGGCCTTCGGCAGGATCGAGTTCTCCACCGGCGAGCCGCGCCAGCGCTTCCGCGAGGTGATGGACGAGGGGCTGGCTGAATACGGCCGGTCCTGGTTCAGCGTGATCACCGAGACCGAGATGCGCGAGCGGGTGCTGCGCGTCACCGAAAAGCCGCTGAAGGCGCTGATGAACTTCCACCCCTTCATCGTGCTGGGCAATCCGGGCTCGCTGGAGCTGCTGCGGCAGTACGGCTTCGAGAGCTATCCCGGGCTGTTCGACGAGGCCTACGACCAGGAGGCCGACCCCCGCCGCCGGTTCGAGGGGGTGTTCCGCGAGGTGGAGCGGCTGTGCGCCCTGGAGGAGGCCGAGCTGGACCGGCTGGAGACCCAGGTCGAGGAGACGGTGATCCGCAACGCCTGGCGCGCGCTGGTCGAGCTGCCCCAGCTCTATCGCGACCGGCTGGATCCCGAGCTGGTGGGCGAGGTCCTGACGCCGGCCTGAGCCAGCGCGGCCTCGGCCGTGGCGCCCCAATCCCACCCCAAGTCCCGGCTAAGCCTGCCGCCAGGCGGCGTTCGGGTCAGACGCGCGTAACCAGGGCGCGGTACAAGGATCGCGAGGCGGGATCGACATGCGAACCTCTCGATGGCGTCGGCGCCTGGTCGCCCTCTGCGCCGCGGCGGCCGCCCTCCCCGGCGTGGCGGCGGCGGACGCCGCCCTGACGCCGCACGACCTGATGCTGCTGAACCGCGTCACCTGGGGCGCGACCCCGGCCGACGTGGCCGAGATGCGGGAGCTGGGACCCAGGCGCTGGCTGGAGCGCCAGCTGCACCCCTCGCCGGACGACCGGCTGCCGGCGCCGATCCAGGCCCAGATCGACCAGATGGTCATCTCGCGCGAGCCGATGCCCGACATCCTGCGCGACGCGATGCAGCTGAGCTCGGCCGAGGGGAATGCGATGGGTCCCGACCAGAAGAAGGCGGCGGCCCGGGCCTACAAGCAGTACCTGGCCGACCGGCACACCGACGCCATCCAGCGCTCGCTGCTGCGCGACATCTATTCGCCCGACCAGCTGCAGGAGCAGATGACCTGGTTCTGGTTCAACCACTTCAACGTCTTCTCCCACAAGCGCGACATCCGCGCGATGCTGGGCGACTACGAGGAGACGGCGATCCGGCCCCATGCGCTGGGCAAGTTCCGCGACCTTCTGGAAGCGACGCTGCGGCACCCGGCCATGCTGCGCTACCTCGACAACGACGAGAACGCCGCCGGCAAGATCAACGAGAACTACGCCCGCGAGATCATGGAGCTGCACACCATGGGCGTGGGCTCCGGCTACACCCAGAAGGACGTGCAGGAGCTGGCGCGGATCCTCACCGGCGTGGGGGTCAAGCTGGCCCCCGGCGACGCGCCGATGAGGCCGGAGCTGCGGGCGCTGTACATCCGCCAGGGCGACTTCGTGTTCAATCCCAAGCGCCACGACTTCGGCGACAAGGTCTTCCTCGGCCACACCATCAAGGGCTCGGGCTTCGGCGAGGTCGAGCAGGCGCTGGACATCCTGAGCCGCGAGCCGGCCACCGCGCGCCACATCTCCCTGCAGCTGGCGACCTTCTTCGTCGGCGACAACCCGCCCCCGGCCCTGGTCGACCGGATGGCCCGGAGCTTCCGCCGGAGCGACGGCGACATCGCCAAGGTGCTGGCCACCCTGTTCGACTCCCCCGAGTTCTCCAGCTCGCTGGGGACCCAGTTCAAGGACCCGATGCACTACGTGATCTCGGCCGCGCGGCTCAGCTATGGCGAGCGGACCATCGTCGACGCCATGCCGATCACCAACTGGCTGACGCGGCTGGCCGAGGGCCTCTACGACCACTCGACGCCCGACGGCTATCCCCTGACCTCGGCCGCCTGGACCGGGCCGGGCCAGCTGACCACCCGCTTCGAGATCGCCCGCCAGATCGGCTCGGGCGCGCCGCACCTGTTCCTGACCGGGAACGAGCAGCCCATGGGGCCGGTCGAACGGCCCCCGATCCAGGCCCAGCTGCAGAAGGTGAGCCTCGACCGCGGCCTGGGCGCCCCGACCCGGTCGGCGCTCGGCCAGGCCCAGTCGCCCCAGGACTGGAACGCCCTGTTCCTCTCGTCCCCCGAGTTCATGCGCAGGTGACCGCCATGCGTCGCAGAGACCTGTTGAAGCTGGCCGCCGCGGCCGCCCCGGCTGTCATCGCCGGCCACGCCTGGGCCGCGCCCCAGACCTCGACCCGGCTCCTGGTGGTGTTCCTGCGCGGCGCCTATGACGCGGCCAATGTGGTGATCCCGGTCTCGAGCGACTTCTACTACCAGTCCCGCCCGACCATCCGGATCGGCAAGCCCGACCCGAACGACGCCTTCAGCGCCCTGCCGCTGGACGCCGACTACGGGCTGCATCCCTGGCTGAAGGACACCATCTATCCGCTCTGGCAGAAGGGCCAGGTGGCGTTCGTGCCCTTCGCCGGCGTCTCCGACGACCTCAGCCGCAGCCACTTCGAGACCCAGGACTCCATCGAGCTCGGCCAGCCGGTGAAGGGCTCGCGCGACTTCCGCTCGGGCTTCATGAGCCGGCTCTACGGCCAGCTGGCGGGCGGGGCGCGTCCCATCGCCTTCACCGACGACATGCCGCTGAGCTTCCGCGGCGACCGGCCCATCCCCAACGTCTCCATCGGCCGGGTCGGCAAGGGCGCCATCGACGACCGCGACGCCCGGCTGATCCTCGAGATGTACCAGGGCCAGGCGCTGGGGCCGGCGGTGGCCGAGGGCTTCCAGATGCGCGGCGAGGTCTCCGAGGCCCTCTCCAGCGAGATGATGGCCGCCAGCCGCGGGGCGGTCTCGCCCAAGGGCTTCCAGCTGGCCGGCCGGCGCATGGGCCGGCTGATGCGGGACGACTACAACCTGGCCTTCGTCGATGTGGGCGACTGGGACACGCACGTGAACCAGGACTCGGTCGACGGCTATCTGGGCCACCGGCTGCAGGAGCTGGGCGGCGGCCTGGCGGGCTTCGTCGAGGAGATCGGGCCAGCCGCCTGGAACGACACGGTGGTGGTGGTGGTCTCCGAGTTCGGCCGCACCTTCCGCGAGAACGGCGACAAGGGCACCGACCACGGCCACGGCAGCGTCTATTGGGTGATGGGCGGCGCCATCAACGGCGGCCGCATCGTCGGCGAGCAGGTGAAGCTGGGGCCCGACACCCTGAACGACAACCGCGACTATCCGGTGCTGACCGACTACCGCGCCCTCATCGGCGGCCTGTTCCAGCGCATCTACGGCCTGGACCGGAGCCGGCTGCAGACGGTGTTCCCCCAGGCGACGCCCCGGGACCTGCAGATCGTCTGAACCCCTCCTCCCCGCTGGCAGGGGAGGCGCTTCCCCACCGGCGAAGCCTAGGCTAGCTTCGGCTCAACCTTAGGGAGGGGGAAATCATGGGACATTTCAGGAAGCTTATCGTCGCGGCCGCCTCGGCCGCGATGCTCGCCGGCGCGTCGATCGCCACGGCCCAGCCCGCGCCGCCGCCGGCGGCCGACCAGGCGCCCATCGACCCGGCCAAGCTGGCCCTGGCGCACAAGATGCTCGACGCGCAGATGGGCCAGATCAACATGCCCGCCCTGCTCCGGAACCTCGACCAGCAGATGTTCGCCCAGATGATGACAGGCTCGCCGAAGGCCGATCCGGCGATGCAGCGCCGCCTGGAGGCGGCGGTCGAGAAGGCGCAGGCCGAGATGTTCCCGCACATGCTGGACAGCATGGCCGCGGCCTTCGCCCGCAACCTGAGCCAGCAGGAGCTGCAGGACGCGGTCGGCTTCTATTCCAGCCCCTCGGGCCGGGCGATCGTGCAGAAGATGCCGGCGATCATGAACGAGGTGGTCGGCGCGGTCATCCAATGGATGCCGCGCATGCGCGAGGCGGTGATCGAGAGCCTCTGCGCCGACAACGGCTGCACGCCCGCCCAGCGCGAAGCCCTGGAGCACCCGCAGCCCCCACCCCCGCCGGCAAGGTGACGGGAGCCGCCCCATGGCCAGGGTCGTCGGCATCGACCACATCGTCCTGCGGGTCTCCGACTTCGAGGTCTCGCGCCGGTTCTACGACCGGCTGCTGAGCTTCCTGGGGTTCGTGGAGGAGTGGGACCTCGGGCGCACGGTCGGCTGGAACAACGGGGTGACCATGGTCTGGGTGGTCGAGGCCGACGCCGGTGCCAAGCCGCACCACACCGGCGACATCGGCTTCCACCACTACGCCTTCGAGCTCGACTCCAACGCGGCCGTGGACGAGCTCGGCGACTTCCTGAAGCGCGAGGGCGTCAAGATCGTCGACCCGCCCGCCGACTACCCGAGCTACGGCGAAGGCTACCGCGCGGTCTTCTTCCTCGACCCGGACGGGCTGAAGCTGGAGGGGATGTACTTCCTGGAGAAGGTCAAGCGCGGCGGCCGCCCGCCGGAGCCGAAGTGAGACTGGCTTGAGTGTAGCCGGCAGCTGGCTACCGTAGGGGATGCCTTCTGAGTCCGACCCGCCCGGCATGAATCTCGGCTTCCAGGAAGAGGCCGCAGCTTTCGACAGCCCTTCCCAGAAGGCTCGGGTCTGGACCGAAGGCTGGGTCGCCCGCCAGCTCTATTGCCCCAACTGCGGCGCTGAAAGATTGGGCAGGCAACCGAACAACAACAAGGTCGGCGACTTCACCTGTCGGACGTGCGCGGAAGAGTACGAGCTCAAGAGTCAGAAAGGTCGCTTCGGAGCCCAGGTAATGGATGGCGCATACGGCGCCATGTGCCAGCGCTTGCAGGCCAGCAATAATCCTAACCTGCTCTTGATGAACTACGACCTGGCGCGGCTCTCGGTCACCGACCTGATCATAGTGCCCAAACACTTCTTCGTCCGCGAAGTCATCCGAGAGCGGCCCCCGCTCGCCGCCACTGCCCGTCGGGCAGGTTGGATCGGCTGTAACATCCTCCTCAGTGAGATACCTGAGACCGGAAAACTGTTCATCGTGCGCAATGGTGAGCCGCTTCCGAAAGGCGACGTGCTCGACCAATGGCGGCGGACACTGTTCCTGCGCGACCAAGCGGTTGAGGCGCGGGGATGGCTTATCGAGGTGATGAAGTGCATCGAGCGACTCGGACGCCGCGAGTTTACGCTCGACGACGTGTACGCCTTCGAAGATCAGCTCAGCCGGCTCTATCCCGGCAACCAGCACGTAAGGCCGAAGATCAGACAGCAGCTCCAGTGCCTTCGGGACCAGGGCTACCTCAAGTTCCTGTCTCGCGGGCGTTATCGGCTGAATGTTCTCGCCTGAAGGTGTTCGAGGCGGCGCACCTCGGCCTCCGCCGAGGCGAGCTCCTGCTGGGCCGCTGATATGGCCACCCGCGCGCTTTGCAGACGCGCCTGCGCACGAGCCAGTTCAGTGGGACCGAACGGAACCTCGAAATCCTCGATCTCGTAATCGATCCATCCTTCCGCAGCGAGGTGGTCCGCAACCGCTTTCAAGAAGTCTGTCACAGCTTCGTCCAAGTGAAAGCTATCGCCATCGGCCCTGTATTCCAGTGAGCCGGGGTCGACCTTTAGCCAAACATGCCCAGCCTCGAACTCCGCCTCGCCCGTCGTGGTCAACGGCAGATGCGGCTCATCGTCGTCGCAGGGATAGAGATTGAGAACATCTTGCAGCGTCACTCCGGGCCTTAGGCCGACCGATCCCCTGTGTGCCCACTCGTAACCCATTGCCGAGGTTCCTAGCTCGCCGACAGGGTGCATTGTTCCCGATTTGTTCCGAGCTCGCCAGCCCTTTTTC
Organism: Caulobacteraceae bacterium; assembly: GCA_025450315.1. GTDB lineage: Bacteria > Pseudomonadota > Alphaproteobacteria > Caulobacterales > Caulobacteraceae > JANWHQ01. Next base: position 26,013 of record JANWHQ010000152.1, on the reverse strand, counting down.
AGGGCCGAAACGCCATCAGCCCCGACACCGTCAGCACCTCCTCCATCGGCCCCCGCGCCTCCCACTGGGCGTACTTGCGCTGCAGCTCCTCGATCAGCTCGTCGGCGCGGTCGCCGAGGCGGGCCCTGGAGGTGCTGGAGAAGGACAGGGTGCGGTCGGTCAGGATCTCGAGGGTCAGGGGGTGGCGGATGGTGACGCCGATGCGCTCCAGGCGGCTGAAGGGGGAGTCCATCAGCACCGACATGTGGGGCCGGTACTCCTTGGAGAGCAGCCGCTCGCGGTTCCTGTCGTCGGCCGACCAGCGCGCGTGCAGGGCCTCGAATTCCAGGATGCGGGCGTTCTCGGGGACGCGGGCGTTCTCCTCGCCGAACAGCACCACCGCCCCGCCGGGCTCGATCAGGCCGTCGAGCGTCGCCAGGGTCTGCTCGCGATCCATCCAGTGGAACGCCCGGCCGATCACCACCGCCTTGAAGCGGCCGTGCCGAGTGTCGAGGTCGTCGGAGCGGCCCTGGACCACCTGCATGTTGGGCGCGCCGGCCGCCATCTCGCGGGCCAGGGCCAGCATCCGGGGCTCGGGGTCCATGGCCACCGCCTCGGCCACATGGGCGGCGAAGGCGCGGGCGAGCTGGCCGGGGCCGCAGCCGAGGTCGAGCACCCGGTCCCGGCGGGTCAGGCCGACCAGCTGGACCACGCGGGCGATCAGGGCCTCGGGATAGGGCGGCCGGCCGGCCAGATAGTGGGCGGCGGCGGTCTGGAAGCGGCGGGTTTCGAAGTCGGGGGCAGGCTCGGCGCTCATGGCTCCGACTTGCGCCCGCCGGCCGCGCGACGCAACCTGCCGCCGGGCCGCCGAGGACAGCTTCCAGCATGAGCCAGGACCTTTCGATCCTGTTCGAGCCCTTCCAGCTGAAGGGCCTCGTCCTGAAGAACCGCTTCGTCATGCCGGCCATGACGCGCGCCCGCACGCCGGCGCCCGGAACGCCGACCGAGCTCAACGCCCTCTATTACGCCCAGCGCGCCGGGGCCGGGCTGGTGATCGCCGAAGGGACCAATCCCGTGCCTGGAGGCTCCGGCTTCCCCGGGGTGCCGGCCATCTTCACGCCCGGGCATGTGGACGGCTGGCGGCGCGTGGCCTCGGCCGTGCACGGCGCGGGCGGCAAGCTGTTCGTGCAGCTCTGGCACGGCGGGCGCATCTCCTCGGCCGCCTGGCAGCCCGACGGCCGCCCGCCGCTGGGCGCCTCGGCGGTGAAGGCCGAGAACGCCCTCTTCGTCACCCCGGACGGCCAGCGCGGCCAGCCCGACGTCCCGCGCGAGGCCACCCAGGCCGAGATCGACTGGCTGGTCGAGGGCTTCGCCAAGGCGGCGCGCAACGCCATCGACGCCGGCTGCGACGGGGTCGAGATCCACGGCGCCAACGGCTATCTGGTGCACCAGTTCTTCTCCGACCGGGCCAATGTGCGCACCGACGGCTATGGCGGGGCGCCGAGGAACCGCATCCGCTTCGCCGTCGAGATCGCCGAGGCCATCGCCGCCGAGGTGGGGCCCGAGCACACCGCCATCCGCATCTCGCCCCTGGCCGCCTACCAGGACGCGCCGGTGTCCGACCCGTCCGACGTCTATCCCCTGCTGCTGGCCGAGCTGGACCGGCTGGACATCGCCTATGTGCATTGCGTCGAGGGCGAGCCGTCGGGGATCAACACCGGCCAGGGCGCGCCCGAGCGCGAGTTCGACTTCCCCGCCGCGCGGCGGCTGTTCCGGGGCGCCTGGATCGCCAACAACGGCTACGATCCCGAGCGGGCGGCGCGGACCATCGCGGCGGGCGACGCGGACCTGGTCTCCTTCGGCCGGCCGTTCATCTCCAACCCGGACTATCCGGCCAGGGTGCGGCTGGGCGCGCCGCTGAATCCCATCGACAACTCCACCGCCTACGCCGGCCAGGCCGAGCGCGGCTACACCGACTATCCGGCCCTGGAGACGGAGCCGGCGGTCGCATGACCTTCATGGCCGGGCTGGTCCCGGCCACCCATGAACACTCACTTCTATCGGTGTTCATGGGTTCGCGGGACGAGCCCGCGAATGACGGTGAAACATAGGGAAACCTGAGATGCCCTACGCGACGGCGTCCGACGGGACCCGGCTCTGGTTCGAAGCCGCGGGCGCGGGTCCGGCGCTGCTGCTGGCGCACGAGCTCTGTTCGGACGCGCGCCAGTGGAAAGGCCAGGTGGCCGCCCTTTCCCGCCGCTTCCGCTGCCTGACCCCCAACGCCCGGGGCTATCCGCCCTCGGCCGTTCCCGAGACCGACGACGCCTATCTCTGGGACCGCTTCGCCGGCGATCTCGGGGCGGTGCTGGACGCGGCCGGCGAGGCGCGCGCAATCCTGATGGGCTGGAGCATGGGCGCCTATGCCGCCCTGCAGTTCGCGCGGCTGCACCCAGACCGGGTGCGGGCGCTGGTGCTGGCGGGGATCGGCTCGGGGTCCCCGGGCGCGGACACCGCCCTCTGGCGCATGCAGATGCGCGATCTGGCCGCCGCCTGGCTGGAGGACCCGCGCCGCGCCGCCCGGACCATGGCCGAGGGCGAGAACCGCCAGGCGCTGCGCCGCCTGGACCCGGCCGCCTTCGCCGCCTGGCTCGCGGATCTGGAGGGCCACTCGCCGGAGGGCATGGCCCGCACCTGCGCCAACTACCAGGGCCGCCGGCCCTCGCTGCAGGACTTCGCGGCCGGGTTCGCCGGGCTGGAGGTCCCGACCCTGATCGTCTGCGGCGAAGAGGACGCGCCCTGCATGGAGACCTCCCGCTGGCTGGCGGCCGCCCTGCCCCAGGCCCGCCTCTGGGAGCCCCGCGGCCTCGGCCATGCCCCGAACCTGGAGGCGCCTGAGCTGTTCAACGCCGAGGTGGGGAGGTTCCTGAGCACCCTTCCCTAGATCTACCGTCATGGCCGGGACAAGGCCGGGAATGACGGTGTTCAGGACGGCTGGGGCGACGGCCTTCCCAGCCCCGCCGCTTCCAGCACCGCCTGGAAATCCGCCGGCAGGGGGGCCTCGATGCGGCGGGTTCCACCGGCCGGGTGGGGGAACTCCAGGGCCGCGGCGTGCAGCATCAGGCGCGGGACCGGCGCGCCGGCCAGGGCCAGGGCGCCGCCGTAGCGCGCGTCGCCGGCGATCGGGCGGCCGATGGAGGCCAGGTGCACGCGCAGCTGGTGCATGCGGCCGGTCTCGGGGCTGAGCTCGACCAGGGCCGCCGCGGCGGTCGAGGCCAGGGTGCGGTAGCGGGTGAGCGCGGTCTCGGCGTCGGGGTGATCGGGAGCGCAGACGCGCATATAGGCCTCGCGCCCCTGCATCTCGCGGCGCAGCGGCGCCTCGATCATTCCCTTGGCCGGCGCGGGCGCGCCGGGCGCCACGATGGCCAGGTAGGTCTTCTTGAACCGCCGTCCCATCACCGCCTTGCCGAGGAAGCCGGCCGCCGGCTTGGTGCGGGCGGTGAGGATCACCCCGGAGGTGTCGCGGTCCAGCCGGTGGATCAGCCGCGGCCGGGCATGGCCGGGCCGGGCGAAGGCCCAGAGCAGCTCGTCCAGGGTGTTCTGCTGCGCCCGTCCGCCCTGGCTGGAGAGGCCGGCCGGCTTGTTCAGGGCGATGACCTCGGCGTCCTCGAAGATCACCAGGCTCCGCACCAGGGCCATCTCGCCCGGGGTGAGCGCGATGGGCTTGTCGACCGCGCGTTCCTTCCGGGCCAGCGGGGGTCTGCGCACTCAGCCCTGCCGCCGCTCGCGCAGCGCGGCCCAGCGGTCCAGGCGCTCCTTGATGCGCGCCTCGGCCCCCTCGCCCTTGGGGGCGTAGAAGCGCTGGCGCTCCATCTCGCCCGGGAAATAGTCCTGCCCCGAGAAGCCCTCGGCGGTGTTGTGGTCGTAGTCGTAGTCCTTGCCGTAGCCGAGGTCCTTCATCATCCGCGTGGGGGCGTTGAGGATGTGCTTGGGCGGCATCAAGGAGCCGGTCTCCTTCGCCGCCCGCCGGGCCGCGCCGAAGGCCGTGTAGGCGGCGTTGGACTTGGGCGCCGAGGCCAGGTGGATGCAGCACTGGGCCAGGGCCAGCTCGCCCTCGGGCGAACCCAGGAAGTCGTAGGCGTCGCGCGCCGCGACGGCGATCAAGAGGGCGGTGGGATCGGCCAGGCCGATGTCCTCGCTGGCCGCGCGGACCAGCCGGCGGGCGACGAACAGGGGGTCCTCGCCCCCCTCCAGCATGCGCGCCAGCCAGTAGAGCGCCGCGTCCGGGTCCGAGCCCCGGATCGACTTATGCAGCGCCGAGATGAGGTTGTAGTGCTCCTCGCGGTCCTTGTCGTAGGCGGGGCTGCGCTTCTGCAGCACCTTGCCGAGGCCGGCGACGTCGAGGGGGGCCTCGGGGGCGATGTTGAACAGGGTCTCGGCCAGGGCCAGCACATAGCGGCCGTCGCCGTCGGCCAGGTGCACCAGGGCCTGGCGGGCCTGGGACTGCAGCGGCAGCGGCCGGCCCTCGAAGGCCTCGGCCCGTTCCAGGAGCTGCTCCATGGCCCCGTCGTCCAGGCGCTTCAGCACGAACACCTGGCAGCGCGAGAGCAGGGCCCCGTTCAGCTCGAAGGAGGGGTTCTCGGTGGTGGCGCCCACCAGGGTGACCACGCCCGACTCCACGAAGGGCAGGAAGCCGTCCTGCTGGGCGCGGTTGAAGCGGTGGATCTCGTCGACGAACAGCAGGGTGGACTGCCCGGCCGCGCGGCGGCCCCGCGCCGCCTCGAAGGCCTTCTTCAGGTCGGCGACGCCCGAGAACACCGCCGAGAGCTGCTGGAACTCGTAGCCCGCCGCCTTGGCCAGGAGCCGGGCGATGGTGGTCTTGCCGGTGCCGGGCGGGCCCCAGAGGATCATCGAGGCCAGCCGCCGCGCCTCGGCCATGCGCCCGATCGGGCCGTCAGGACCCAGCAGGTGGTCCTGGCCCACCACCTCGGACAGGGACTGCGGCCTCAGGCGGTCCGCCAGCGGCGCCGGCGCCTGGGGCTGCAGCCCCGCGGCTTCGAAGAGGTCGGACATGGGGCTTTCTAACAGACTCCTGTCTTCCGCTCATCCCGGCGAAGGCCGGGATCCAGGACAGGTGACGCCGTGGGGCACGAGGAGTCGCGAGCGGCCCCGCTCCCGGGCCATGAGTCGAACTAGGTTCTGACCTGTCCTGGACCCCGGCCTTCGCCGGGGTGAGCGGTTGAGGAAGGCGGGCCGCATCCGCTACAGCCACCCCTCGTCAGCCCCGGTTCATCCGGTGCGCGGCATCCAGAGGATCGGAACGAGACAGATGGCCGACGATGTGCAGGCTCTGAAGGACGAGGTGGCGCGGCTGGCGCGGCGCGTGAGCGTGCTGGAGGACATCCAGGCCGTCCGCACCCTGCACTTCAAGTACGGCTACTACATGGACGCCTGCCTCTACGAGGAGGTGATCGACCTGTTCGCCGAGGACGCCGAGCTGAAGTTCCTGAACGGCGTCTACGTCGGCAAGGCGGGGGTGCGGCGGCTCTACCGCGACTGGCTGAGCCAGGTGTGGACCAAGGGCCAGGACGGCATACCGCGCGGCCTGCTCTACGACCATCTGCAGGTGCAGGACGTGGTCGACATCGCCCCCGACGGCCAGACCGCCTACGGCCGCTTCCGCGCCCTGATGCTGGGCGGCTGGCACGAGAGCATGCAGGACCCGCCCAAGGTGCCGCAGGAGATGTGGGAGGGCGGCATCTACGAGAACGCCTACCGCAAGGAAAGCGGCGTTTGGAAGTTCTGGCGCTTCGACTACAACATGCTCTGGCAGGCCGATTACCAGAAGGGCTGGGGGCGCTCCGAAGTGCACCTGATGCCCCTGACCAGGACCTGGCCCGACGATCCGAGGGGACCCGACAGGCTCGTACCGACCACGCCCAAGTCCTGGCCGGACACCCGCATCGTGCCCTTCCACTACCCCCATCCCGTAACTGGAAAACCTTGGCGAGACGACGAATGACGATGCGAATGGTGCTGGGAATTGCGGCGGCCGCCGCGCTGGCGGGCGCCGCGGGCGCGGCCCAGGCGCAGGGCGCGCTCGGCGGCGATCCCGCCAAGGGCCTGGCGACCTTCAAGCAGCAGTGCACGGCCTGCCACTCGGCCGATCCGGGGGTGGAGGGCGCGGCCCCCAACCTGCGCGGCGTGGTGGGCCGCAAGGCCGGCTCGGACCCGAAGTTCACCGCCTACACCCCGGCGATCAAGGCCGCCAGGATCACCTGGACCCCGGCCACGCTGGACGCGTTCCTGAGCGGCCCGGCCAGGATGATCCCCGGCACCGCCATGCCGATCACCCTCCCCGACCCCAAGATGCGGCGCGACGTGGTCGCCTACCTGGCGTCGCTGAAAAGGTAGCCCGCCCTGTCATCCCCGCCGGAGCGCGCACGCGCGGAGCGCCGGGATCGGGCCTGAACGTCGGCGCTTGCCGCGATCCCGGATAGCCGCTGCGCGGCTTCCCGGATGACGAGGATCTGGCCCGGCCGCAGACGGGGCTGGATCGGCCCCAGGGCCCTGGTCTAGTCTCCGCCGCCACGGGCAGGGTCAGGCTCGGGTGTCCCACTTGCGGAGGAGGCGCTCCATGCCATCCAAGCTGAGCTCATCGCTGTCCATCCTCGCCCTCGCCGCCCTGGGCCTGGCGGCCTCGCCGGCGGCGGCGCAGTTCGTCCCGCCGCCCGACACCCCCGGCCCCAAGGTCGACAACGCCGTGGTCAGAGGCGACGTGGTGGTGTTCGGCGACTGGAAGAAGGACGCGCCGGGCGTCCGTCACCACATCACCCCCGCCGACCTGCAGGCGCCCTTCACCTCGGTGGGGGTGGGCATGTCCAAGGTGGTCCCGCCGCCGGCCGGCGCCCTGCCCAAGGTCATGGCCGGATTCAAGGTGGCGCTGTTCGACCAGGGGCTGAACGAACCCCGCGTCCTGCGCACCGCCCCCAACGGCGACATCTTCGTGGCCGAGAAGGACCGGGTCCGGGTGCTGCGCGCGCCGGACGGGGCGGGCCATCCGACCCAGAGCTCGATCTTCGCGCCGGGCCTGGACCAGCCGTTCGGCATCGCCTTCTACCCGCTGGGGCCGAACCCGCAGTGGGTTTATGTGGCCGAGACCAGCCGGGTGATCCGCTTCCCCTACCGCAACGGCGATCTGAAGGCCCGCGGCGCGGCCCAGGTGATCATCCCCAAGCTCGGCGCCTCCACCGGCGGGCACTGGTCGCGCGACCTGGCCTTCTCGGCGGACGGCAAGCAGCTGTTCGTCTCGGTGGGATCCAAGGGCAACCTCAACGAGGGCCTGCCCAACCGGCCGGTGGCCGAGGCCATCGCCTATGACAAGGTCCACGGCTTCGGCGCCGCCTGGGGCGAGGACGAGAACCGCGCGGACGTGCTGGTCTCCGACCCGATGGGCAAGGGGCTGCACGTCTATGCCGCCGGCATCCGCAACTGCTCGGGCCTGACCCGCCAGCCGCAGACCGGCCAGATCTGGTGCTCGGTGAACGAGCGCGACATGCTGGGCGACAACCTGGCGCCCGACTACGCCACCCACGTCCAGGCCGGCGCCTTCTACGGCTGGCCCTGGTACTACACCGGCAACCACGAGGAGCCCCGGCTGAAGGGCCAGCGGCCGGACCTGAACGGCCACGTCACCGTCCCGGACGTGCTGCTGCAGGCCCACTCGGCGGCGGTGCAGATCCGCTTCTACGACGGCTCGGGCCCCGAGGCCTTCCCGGCCCAGTACCGGGGCGACGCCTTCATCGCCCTGCACGGCTCGTGGAACCGCACCTCGCGCACCGGCTACAAGGTGGTGCTGGCGCCGATGAGGAACGGGGTCGCCACCGGCGACTACATCGACTTCATGACCGGCTTCGTGGTGAGCGATTCCGACGTCTGGGGCCGGCCCTACGGCCTGACCGTGATGCGCGACGGCTCGCTGCTGGTCGGCGACGACGCCAACGGCCGCATCTACCGCGTGACGCCGGCGAAGTAGCTTGGATTGTCATCCCGGCCGCAGGCGCGCAGCGCCGGAGAGCCGGGGTCGTTTCCGGACGCCGGCTCCTGTTGCGATCCCGGATAGCCGCCTGCGCGGCTTCCGGGATGACAAGCTGGGCCCTACAGCCGGAAGGTCCCGGCGATCTCCTGCTGGCCGCGCAGGATGGTCACGCGCCAGACGCCCGCGGGCGCCGACAACACCTGCTGCAGCTCGGCGGTGGTGCCGATCGGCCGGCCGTTGATCGAGCGGATGATGTCGCCGGGCTGGAAGCCCGCGCGGGCGGCCACCGCGTCGTCGGCGACGGCGCTGACCATCACCCCGCGGGCGGTGAAGGGATCGGCGCCCAGCTCCTGGGCCGCGGCGGGCGACAGGTTGATCACCGTGGCGCCGGCCAGCGGATTGCGGCCGGCGAGGGTGCGCTGGTCGCGCGGGGGCGTGGAGGGGGCCGGCTCGGTCCGCACGGTGACGGTGCGCACCGTCTTGCCGTGGCGCACCTCGAGCTTCAGGGACGACCCCACGTCGTGGGTGGCGAAGGCGTAGTCGAGCGAGTTGGGATCGTTCACCGTCTGGCCGTCCACCGACAGGATGATGTCCTGCGGCTGCAGGCCGGCCCGGTCGGCCGCGCCGTGCGGATAGACCTCGGCCACCAGCACGCCCTCGGGCTTGGCCAGGCCGAGGCTCGAGGCGATGTCGGGCGTCACCTCCTGGCCGCGGACGCCCAGCCAGGGCCGCACCACCGCGTGGGCCCCGCCGACGGCGGCGTTCACCACCTGGCGCACCATGGTGGCGGGGATGGCGAAGCCGACCCCCGCCGAGCTGCCCGACTGCGAGACGATGAAGGTGTTGATGCCGATCAGGTCGCCGTTCATGTCGACCAGCGGCCCGCCCGAGTTGCCCGGATTGATCGAGGCGTCGGTCTGGATGTAGTTCGAGAAGTCCCCCTCCGAGACCTGGGTCCGGTTCAGGGCCGAGACGATGCCGTTGGTCACCGTCTGGCCGACGCCGAAGGGATCGCCGATGGCCAGCACCAGGTCGCCCACCTGGGCGTCGTTGCGGTCGTCGATGGCCAGGGTGGGCAGGCTCTCGCCCTTCACGTCGATCTTCAGGACCGCGATGTCGGCCCGCGCGTCGTCGAGCAGCACCTTGGCGGGGAACTGGCGCCGGTCGTTGAGCACCACCTGGATGTCCTGGCCGCCGCTGATCACATGGTGGTTGGTCACGATCACGCCGTCGGGGCGCACGATGGCGCCGGAGCCCAGCGACTGCTCCACCCCCGGCCGGGCGCTGAGGCCGAACAGCTGCCAGAACGGATCGATCTGCTGGCGCACCACGCGGCGGCTGAAGACGTTGACCACCGCCGGAGCGGCCTTCCTGACCACCGGCGCGAACGACAGGCGCATGTCGCCGGCGCTGTCGGGGATGCGCCGGGCGGGCGCGGCGAATCCGCCCTGGACTCCCTGGGCGCTGGACTTGCCCGGCTGGCCCGAACAAGCTGCGAGGACGGCGATGGCGAGGGCGGGGATGAGGCAGCGGCGCAGACGCATGCGGAGATCGGCTCCCGTGTGCAGACGGCCGCAAACCTAGCGTCAGCTTTGCGGCGCTAGTGTGGTGAGCTTGGAGTTCAGACCCGGACGGGCCGGCGCTGGCCCTGCAACGAGAGGAAGACGCCGATCATCAGGATCAGGCTCGCCAGCAGGAACGGCGCGCCCAGCACCGCCTTGCCGCCGCCGGAGTGCTGGGCCAGGGTATAGACCCCGCCGAACAGCAGGGGCGCGACGATCCCGGCGATCGACTGCAGGCTGGTGTTGGCGCCCTGCAGGCGGCCCTGTTCCTTGGCCGAGACGCGCCGGGTCATGATCGACTGGATCGCCGGGCCCGCCACCCCCGACAGGGTCATGATCGGGATGCCGATCCAGAAGATCAGGCCGGTCGGCGCGAAGCCGAAGATGGCCGTGCCGAGCACCGCGCAGAGCATGCCGATCACGATCACCCGGGGCTCGCCGAGCCCCCGCACCAGCCGGCCCGACAGGCCCGCCTGGACCGCGAAGGAACAGATGCCGAACGAGGTCATGCAGGCGGAGATGGCGCCCGTATGCCAGCCGTAGCGGTCGTTGGCGTAGAGCACGAAGGCGGTCGGGAACACCATGGTGGCGAACTGGGCCAGCATCAGGATCGTCGCCAGGGCCAGCAAGCCCGGCTGGGAGCGCAGCATGCCGACGGCGTTGAACGAGCCGAGCTTGAGGTGGAACGGCGCCCTGCCCTCGCGGTTCAGCGATTCCGGCACCACGAAGAAGCCGTAGGCGGCGTTGATCAGCGAGAAGCCCGCCGCCGCCCAGAACGGCGCGCTCGGCCCCAGCGCGGCGAACAGGCCGCCCACCGCCGGGCCCATGGCGAAGCCCGCGCTCATCGCCGCCTGCATCAGCCCATAGGCGCCTGCGCGCCGGTCGGCCGGGGTGACGTCGGCGATATAGGCGAAGGCGGTGGCGATGTTGGCCGAGGTGGCGCCGGTGAACAGGCGGATCAGCAAGAGCTGCCAGATCGAGGTGGCCATGGCCATGCCGGCGTAGCTGAGCCCCAGGCCAGCGATCGACAGCAGCAGGATCGGCCGGCGGCCGTAGCGGTCCGACAGGGCGCCAAGGATCGGCGAGAACAGGAACTGCATGAGGGCGAAGACGGTCATGAAGAGGCCGTTCATCCACCCCGCATCGCCGGCTCCGCCCATCTTCTTGATCAGGAGCGGCAGCACCGGGGCGGTGATGCCCATGGCGATGGTGTCGATGGTCACCGCCACGAAGATGAAGGCCAGGGCCGCGTTGCGGCCGCGCACCGGCGCCGCCGCCGGCGCGGTCGCGTCGGTTTCGGGCGCGGGCGGGGCGGCGTGGGCCATGAGGTCCTTTCGGGCGGGAACCGCCGCCGGCGCCGGGCGCGGGCGAGAGGCGGGACACATGGCGGGGCGCCCCGACTGCGTCAAGGCGCCCTTCGGCGAAGGCGGCTAGGGCGTGCGCGCGGCGGCGCGGGTGACCCGCCAGGCGGTGATCAGGGCGGCATAGAGCACGAGACCGGCCAGGATGAAGGGCGCGCCGATCAGGCTGTCGTCGCGCAGGGTCAGGGCGAGGGTGAAGACCGCGCTGAACAGGCCGGGCCCGATCAGGGCGGCGACGCCCGAGACGCTGGCGTTGGCGCCCTGCAGCCGCCCCTGTTCGTCCGCACCGACCCGGCGGGACATCAGGCTCTGGGCCGAGGGTCCGGCGAATCCCCACAGGCAGAGGACCGGGATGGCCAGAAGGAACTGCCAACCCTTGCCCGCCAGGCCGCAGAGGCACTGGCCCGTGCCGCCCAGGAACAGGCCCAGCATCAGCGCCCGCCGCTCGCCGAGCCTCGCCACCACCCGCCGGGTCAGGCCCATCTGGACCACGGCCACCGAGAGCCCGGCCACCGCCAGCGACAGTCCCACCTGAGGCGACGACCAGCCGTAGCGCCGGATCACATAGAGCACCCAGACGCTGTTGAAGACGCAGTTGGCCAGCTGGGCCAGGAAGTTGACCCCGGCCAGTCCCAGAAGTTCGTGGTGGCGGCGCAGCAGCTCCAGCGCCCCCAGCGGATTGGCCCGGGCGAAGGAGAACCTGCCGCGGTTCTCCGGGGCCAGCGATTCGGGCAGCACGAACAGGCCGTAGAGCCCGCTGGCCAGGGCCAGGCCCGCGGCGCCCCAGAACGGCAGGCGCACGCCGAACTGGCCGAGCAGGCCGCCCAGTAGGGGACCCATGATGAAGCCGACGCCATAGGCCGCGCCCACCATGCCGAAGGCGCCGGCCCGCTTCTCGGGCGGGGTCACGTCGGCGACGTAGGCGTAGGCGGTGGAGAAGGTGGCGCTGGCGGCGCCCGAGGCGATCCGGCCGATGAACAGCCACGCCAGGCTGGGGGCCAGGGCCATGACGATGTAGTCGATCCCCATCCCGAACACCGAGATCAGGATCACCCGCCGACGGCCGAAGCGGTCGGAGAGCGAGCCCAGCAGCGGCGAGCAGACGAATTGCATCGCCATATAGACGGTGGAGAACACCCCCAGGACCGGCGCAGCCTTCAGCGTGCTGCCGCCCACGAAACCCTGCACCAGCTGGGGCCAGATGGGCATGACCAAGCCCATGCCGATCACGTCCAGGAAGACGGTGATCAGCACGAACCTCACCGCGGCGCGGCGCGATCCTGCGGCGGCGGCCTCGCTCATGCCGAACGGTTCTCCCCGGATGCCCGGCGGACTGTGCCGCGCCCGGGCCGATTGGGGAACCGTCTGCGGCGCCTATCGCACGGGCTGGGCGGCGGCGTCGCTCATCCAGCCCGCGCCTTCAAGGCGCCCAGCAGCGCCTGCCACCACTCGGCATGACGGCGCAGGAACAGGCCGTCGGGGAAGTGATGGCGCGCCACGTGCTCCTGGGGAACCGTGTCCCAGCCGCGATGCTCGACAGTGACGCGGGTCTCCTCGCCCAGCTGCAGGAAGCTCACCTCGACCTCGGTGTCCTGGCCGGGCTGGAAGCTCGCCTGGCGCCAGCCGAACACCAGCCTGGACGGCGGCTCCCAGACGCGGATCCGGCCGATCTCGAACACCTTGCCGCCCGGCAGGGTCTCGGTGAACCGGCCGCCGACGCCCGGCTCGAAGGCCAGCACGCCCGGGCTGCGCGGGGTGAACTGGAACAGCATGTTCGGCCTCCACCACAGGCCGATCTCGCGGGTGAAGGCCTCGAACACCCGCTCGGGTGCGGCGCGGATCCTGAGCGCGACCAGGACGCGGGAGGTCATCGGATGAGCGGAGGGAAACCGATCACTCCGCGTCCTTCTCCAGATAGGCCTTCAGGGCCGAGAGCTGGTCGGTCCACAGGCGCTCGGTCTCCTCGAGCCAGGCTTTCAGATGGGCCATGGGCTGGGGCCTCAGGCGATAGATGCGCACGCGCGTGTCGAACTCGGCCGGGGTCTCCTCGACCAGGCGGCTCTCGCGCAGGGTCTTCAGGTGCCGGCTCATGGCGGGGGCCGAGAGGCCGACAGCCGCGGCGAGCTCGCCCGCCCGGCGCGGCTTCTCGCGCAGCAGCTCGATCACATGCCGGCGATGCGGATCGGCCAGGGCGGCGAAGGTGCGGTCGATGAGCCGCACCGAACTGTCGGCGGTCTTCAGCATATCAGCACCCCGCTCGGCGACGGCAGGCCGCAGACGGTCGGCCATCGCTCCAACTCGACACCATGATGGTCGGAGGCTCGCCGCGCCCGCTCATGCCCCGACCTCGGGATGCTGGGCCCGGATCCTGGCCGGGGCGGTGTTGAGCCAGGCCAGCCGCAGGGCGCTGCGGGCGACATCCTCTTCCGCCGCGGCCAGGATCAGATAGGTGCAGCCCCGCACGCCCCAGGCGCCGGCGCAGGGGGTGAACACGTCGGGCTCGGCCGACATCAAGACCTCCTGCTGGTCCGGCGTCAGCTTCGCCATGCCCCGGACGCCGGCATGGTCGAGCGTGGCGAAGATCCTGCCGCCGACGCGGAAGTCCGGATGTCCCATGTGCGCCTGCTCGACGGCCTCGGGCAGCGCCAGGGCCAGGCGGCGGAACTCCGCCCCGGTCATGGCCGGGCCCCGATGGTCTGGCCGAACGACCAGCTGTGGCCCTCGGGGTCCAGGCAGGTGAACACCCGGTCGCCATAGGGCTGGTCGGCCGGCTCGCGGTCGATCCTCGCGCCCGCGGCGCGGGCCCGCTCGCAGAGGGCGTCGATGCCGGCCTGGAGGTTCACGTGCACATGGCCGGTGATGCGGCCCTCGATGTCGAGCGGCGAGACCGCATCATGGCTGGGGGGTCCGACCACGATCACCACCCCGCCTTCGAAGACGCTTTCGGAATGGGGAACGCCGGCCTCGGTCTCCACCACCATCCGGGTTTCGAACCCGAAGGCGCGCTCCAGGAAATCCAGCGCGGCCCGCGGGTCACGGTAGAACAGCAGGGGCGAGATCGGGGGAAGGTCCATCAGCGCGGCCGGTGCTGGGTGCCTTCGCCGAAGGTGACGCCGAGCATCCGGCCCGGCTCGAGCACGCGGGCGATGTGCCAGGCGCCGGGCGGGATCACCACGGTCGAGCCCGGACCGACCTCCACGGTGCGGCGCCGGCCGTCCTCCTCGACGGTCATCTCGACCCGGCCTGCGAGGAACACCAGCACCTCGGAGCCATTGGGGTGCATCTCCCAATGCGGCCAGTCGGCGGTGAGGGGATAGACGCCCACCAGATAGGCCATGTCCGCCGGCGCTTTCGACAGCCGGACTCCGAAATGTTCGCCCGGCAACACGTCCACGCGCCCGCCGCTGCTCAGCGACAGGAACGCCTGTTCCAGATCGAAGGCCTCGATCATGCCCTGGCCTCCACCTTGATGGTCAGGCCGCTCGCCTTCTCCATCTCTGCCACCGAGACGTCGGCGACCTTTTGCGCGAAGGTCCAGACATGGCCCTCCGGATCGAGCGCCCGGTAGGTGCGGTCGCCGTAGAACTGGTTCCCGGGTTCCTGGGTGATGCGGGCGCCCGCGGCCCTGGCCCGCTCGCAATGCTCGTCGAGGCCGTCGTCCATGACCAGGCGGATGGCCTGGGTCGCCACGCCGCCCAGGGACGCCGGGCTCTTCAGGCTGGCCGGCCCCAGCAGCTCGGCCGAGGCCCATTCGCCCCCGACCTCTATGAGGGCGCCGCGCCAGCTCATCTCGGCATGGCCGACGCGGCCTTCGCTGTCGGTCACCAGCAGGCTGGGCTCGAAGCCGAAGGCCTTCTCGAGCCAGGCCAGAGCGGCCTTGGGATCCCGGTAGAACACCGCCGGCACGACCAGGTCGGACATAGGCGCCTCGCTTGCGTGTTATCGACAATATTTAATGCACCCAACAAGTATCTTGTCAAGCGCGCGCCGATGCCGCCACCGGCGGGCGCCGGAGCTCGCGGCAAAGAAAAAGGCGGCCGGGGTGCGGCCGCCTTGATCCGAATGGGTTGTGGGCGCGGCCTATTCGGCCACGGCCTCCTGCACGGGGCCGGAGTCCAGGCCCTTGGCGTCGACGTCGCGGTCGACGAACTCGATCACCGCCACCGGGGCGTTGTCGCCGAAGCGGAAGCCGGCCTTCAGCACGCGGGTGTAGCCGCCCTCGCGGCCCTTGTAGCGGGGCCCGATGGTCTCGAACAGCTTGCGGACCTGGTCCACGTCGCGCACGCGGCTGATGGCGATGCGGCGGGCATGCAGGTCGCCCCGCTTGGCCAGGGTCACCAGCTTCTCCACGAAGGGCCGCAGCTCCTTGGCCTTGGGCAGCGTCGTGGTGATCTGCTCGTGCTTGATCAGGCTCGCCGCCATGTTGGCGAACATGGCCGTGCGGTGGCTGGTCGTACGTCCAAGCTTCCGGTGCGCAATACCGTGGCGCATGGCAATCTCTCCTTAGGCGGGGCGCCTCCCGGCGCGCCGATCAGATCTGGTCTTCGAACTTCTTGGCCAGGTCTTCGATGTTTTCCGGCGGCCAGTTGGGCACGTCCATGCCGAGATGCAGGTTCATGCCGGCCAGCACTTCCTTGATCTCGTTCAGCGACTTGCGTCCGAAGTTCGGGGTGCGGAGCATCTCCGCCTCGGTCTTCTGGATCAGGTCGCCGATGTAGACGATGTTGTCGTTCTTCAGGCAGTTGGCCGAGCGGACCGACAGTTCCAGCTCGTCGACCTTCTTGAGCAGGGCCGGGTTGAACGGGAGCTCCGGCTTGGCCTCGCCCTCGACCTTCTTCTTCGGCTCTTCAAAGGTGATGAAGATCTGCAGCTGGTCTTGCAGGATGCGGGCGGCGTAGGCCACCGCGTCCACCGGCGAGACCGCGCCGTTGGTCTCCACTTCCATCACCAGCCGGTCGTAGTCGAGCGACTGGCCCTGGCGGGTCGGCTCGACCCGGTAGGCGACCTTCTTGACCGGGCTGTAGAGCGCGTCCACGGCGATCAGGCCGATGGGGGCGTCCTCGGGACGGTTGCGCTCGGCCGGGACGTAGCCCTTGCCGGTCTGCACGGTGAACTCCATGCGGATCGAGGCGCCGTCGTCCAGGGTGCAGAGCACGTGATCCTTGTTGAGGATCTCGATGTCGGAAGGCGCGTCGATCTGGCCGGCGGTGACGGGGCCAGGGCCGGTGGCCCGCAGCGTCATGCGCTTGGGGCCCTCGGCGTGCATCCGCAGCGCCAGCTGCTTGATGTTGAGGACGATGTCGACGACGTCCTCGCGGACGCCTTCCATCGAGGAGAACTCGTGGACGACTCCATCAATCTGCACCGAGGACACCGCCGCCCCTTGCAGCGAGGACAGGAGCACACGGCGGAGCGCATTGCCCAGGGTCACGCCGAAGCCGCGCTCCAGCGGTTCGGCCACCATGCGGGCCCGGCGCTCGCTGTCGTTCCCGGTCTCGATCAGAGGCTTCTCAGGACGGATCAGCTCGTTCCAGTTTCTTTCGATCACGGATTCGGTCCCTCGGACGGGGCTGGCCAGCCCATCAAACTCGGCCGGCGAAGGGGAATAGGACATAAAGCTCTCAGACGCGCCGACGCTTGGGGGGCCGGCAGCCGTTGTGCGGAATGGGGGTCACGTCGCGGATGGTGGTGATGGTGAATCCCACCGACTGGAGGGCGCGCAGCGCCGACTCCCGGCCCGAACCCGGACCCGCAACATTGACCTCGAGGGTCTTGACGCCGTGCTCCATGGCTTTGCGCCCGGCGTCCTCTGCCGCCATCTGGGCGGCGTAGGGCGTGGATTTGCGCGAACCCTTGAAGCCCATCATGCCGGCGCTGGACCAGGCGATGGTGTTGCCCTGGGCGTCGGTGATGGTCACCATGGTGTTGTTGAACGAGGCGTTCACATGCGCCACGCCCGAAGTGATGTTCTTGCGTTCGCGCCTTTTGACGCGGGTCGGCTCTTTGGCCATTTGGGCGGGTCCCTAAACTCTACTTCTTCTTGCCGGCGATCGGCTTGGCCGGGCCCTTGCGCGTGCGGGCGTTGGTGTGCGTGCGCTGTCCGTGGACCGGCAGGCCTTTGCGGTGACGCAGGCCCCTGTAGGCGGCCAGGTCCATCAGGCGCTTGATGTTGACCGCCGTCTCGCGGCGGAGGTCGCCTTCGACAACGAAGTCGCGGTCGATGGCTTCGCGGATTTGCAGCACTTCGGCGTCCGACAGCTGGTTGACGCGGCGCGCGTCCTCGATGCCGACCTTGCTCACGATCTCACGCGCCTTCGACGGGCCGATGCCGTGAATGTACTGCAGCGCGATCACCACGCGCTTGTTCGTAGGAATGTTGACGCCTGCGATACGGGCCACGTCGTTTAATCTCCTGACACGCGCAAAAGCGCGAAAGCGGCCCAGCCCTCCGATGAGATACGGATGGAGCCAATACGCCTTTCGCGCCCATTCGCGGAAGGCGCTTGTTATAGGTATGAATTACCGCCCGTCAATGGCGACAGGTGGAAATCCGGCCTCGATTTCAAGCGTGGCCGGACGGTTTGGATAAGCCAGCGTGGCACGGCGCGCGCCAGCCGCCAAGTCCCGCGATGGCCGCGGGGGGCCGATCGGCTGTCCCCTGCCTCGGAGAGGTGCATGATCGGATGGCGGCGGGCCCTGGCGTCGTGGACCGCGACGACCTCCGGCGAAGGCGCCGATGCGGCCGGCGCCGAGCTGGCGGCCCGGCTGTTCGAAGACCTCGCCGACATGATCGGGCGCATCGATCCGACCGACGCCGCCGGCGTGATCGCCGGCTGGCGGCAGGTCCGCGGACTCTATGCCGATCCGGCGTTCGGCGCGCTGGGAGCCCGTCACCCGGACCTGTTCGTGGACTTCGTGCGGCGCTCGGCGCGCCGGCCTGGCCCGCAGGACGCCGAGCCCCATGGCGCCGATCTCAGCCCCTGCGTGGTGGACGCCCTCGCCCGCTTCGGGATCGAGCCCCACCGCAGCCGCCTGCGCACCCTGTGCCGGGAGGAGATGGCCAGGGCTTGCGGCGGGCTGGAGGCCGCCTCGGAGGCGGCCCGGCGCCTGCTCGAGGACCCGGTGTTCCAGCGGCCGGTGGTGATCTGCGGGGACGAAACCCTGGCCCTCGGGCTCGCGGCCGAGGGCCTGCGCCAGCGCGGCGACCTGCCGGGCCTGCAATGGAGCTACGCCGTCCAGCTGAACATCCTGATCGTCCAGGGCGGCGAGGACGGGGACCTGATCCAGCCGCGCCGGCTGGCGTTCCGCATGGCGCTGGCGGGGCTGCAGCCCGGCCAGGCCTGGGGGTTCAGGGATGCGCGGGGCGGCCTGGCCGCGCAAGCCTGGCGGCGGGCCTTTCCGGGGGCGCTCGTGCGCCGCTAGAGCGCATTCCGAAAAGTGGGAACCGGTTTTCGGAACAGAACGCGCGTGAATGCAAAGATCCAGAGCGGGCGATCTGATTCCATCAGATCGCAACCTGCTCTAGCGGGCCGCGGCGGTCGCCACGCCGGCGCCCAGCACCCGGTCGATCTCGCCGGCCACCTGCTCGATGCCGGCCATGCCGTCGATCTCCACCAGCTTGCCCTGGGCCCGGTAGAACGGCAGCAGCGGCGCGGTCTGGCGGTTGTAGGCGTCCAGCCGGACGGCGAAGGCCTCGGGATTGTCGTCCGAGCGCCCCTCCTCTTCGAAGCGCTTGGCGATGCGGCGCTTCAGGGCCGCGTCGTCCACCACCAGCCGGATCACCACGTCGATCTGCGAGCCGCGGCCGGCCAACAGGGCGTCCAGCGCCTCGGCCTGGGCCACGGTGCGGGGAAAGCCGTCGAAGATCGCGCCCCCGGCATGCTCGGCCTGGGGCAGGGTCTCTTCGATCAGGGCGATGACGATCTCGTCGGAGACCAGCTCGCCGCGGTCCATGATGGCGGCCACGCGATTGCCGAGCTCCGAGCCGGACGAGCGCGCGGCGCGCAGCATGTCGCCGGTCGAAAGCTGGACCATGCGACGCTCGGCGACCAGGCGCTTGGCCTGGGTGCCCTTGCCCGCCGCCGGCGGTCCGAACAGTACGATGTTCACCTAAGCGTCCTCCCCTGGCCCAACCGCGCCGGAGCCGGCCGGGCCGTGTGCGGGCGCGGCCGTGCAATCCTAACGCGTCCTCCCGCGCAGGCGGGACTTCTTGATGAGTCCCTCGTACTGGTGCGCCAGCAGATACGACTGGATTTGGGCGACGGTGTCCATGGTCACCGACACCACGATCAGCAGGGAGGTGCCGCCGAAGTAGAACTGGTTCGTCTGCATCTTGGCCATGATCGCCTCGGGCAGGATGCAGACCAGGGCGATGTAGGCCGCGCCGATCACCGTCAGGCGGGTCAGCACATAGTCGAGGTACTCGGCGGTGCGCTTGCCGGGGCGGATGCCGGGGAGGAAGCCGCCGTACTTGCGCAGGTTCTCGGCGGTGTCCTCCGGATTGAACACCACTGAGGTGTAGAAGAAGGTGAAGAACACGATCATCGCGCCGTAGAGGACGATGAACAGCGGCTGGCCGTGCTGGAGCTGGCCGATCAGGCCGGGGATCCACTGGGCCCAGCTGGGCAGGTGCGACAGGGCCCCCGCGCCGAACTGCAGCGCCGTCGCCGGCAGCAGCAGCAGGCTCGAGGCGAAGATCGGCGGGATCACGCCGGAGGTGTTGATCTTGATCGGCAGGAAGGACGACTCGCCGCCGAACATGCGGTTGCCGACCTGGCGCTTGGGATACTGGATCAGGAGCCGCCGCTGGGCGCGCTCGCAGAACACGATGGCCAGCATCACCCCCACCGCGCCGACCCCGATCATGATCAGGGCGCCGCTCGACATGGCGCCCTGCTGGCTCAGCGACAGCATCTGGCTGAGCGCCGGCCCGAGGCGCGCGACGATGCCGGCGAAGATCAGAAGGCTGATGCCGTTGCCGACCCCGCGGCTGGTGATCTGCTCGCCCAGCCACATCAGGAACATGGTGCCGCCGGTCAGGGTGGCGATGGTCGAGACGATGAAGAACGGCCCGGGGTCGAACACCAGCCCGCGCGTGGTCTGCAGGCCGAAGGCGATGGCGGCGGACTGGAACAGCGCCAGCACCACCGTCAGATAGCGGGTGTACTGGTTCAGCTGCTTGCGGCCGGCTTCGCCGCCTTCCTTCTTCAGCTTGTCCCAGGGCGGATAGATCGACTGCAGCAGCTGCACGATGATCGACGCCGAGATGTAGGGCATCACGTTCAGCGAGAAGATCGCCATGCGCTGCACCGCGCCGCCCGAGAACATGTTGAACATGCCCAGGATGCCCGCCGAATGGCTGTTGAAGGCGTCGGCGAAGGCCTTGGAATCGATGCCCGGGATCGGGATGTAGGCGCCCAGGCGGTAGACGATCAGCGCGCCGACCGTGAACCACAGACGCTTGTGCAGGTCGGTCGCCTTCTGGAAGGCGCCGAGGTTCATATTGGCGGCGAGCTGTTCAGCGGCCGAGGCCATGGGCGTCTCTCAAGCTGTACCGAACCCAGAGATAGGGTGTTCCGCCCCCGCTGGCGAGGGCGGCGCGGAGTCTCAGGCCTCGGCGGGAGCGGCTTCGGCCGCGGCGATCACCGTCGTCAGCTTGCCGCCGGCGGCTTCCACCGCCTTGCGGGCCGAGGCGGTGGCCGAGTGGCAGTTGATCTCGAGCTTGGCCTTCAGCTCGCCCTGGCCCAGCAGCCGCACGCCGTCGCGGGCGCGGCGGATGACCCCGGCCTTGAGCAGGGCCTCCGCGTCGATCGGCTGCTTGGGATCCAGCTTGCCCGCCTCGATGGCCTGGGCCAGCCGCCACAGGTTCACCTCGACCAGGCGCTTGGCGAAGGGATTGTTGAAGCCGCGCTTGGGCATGCGCATGTGGATCGGCATCTGGCCGCCCTCGAACTGGTTCATGCCGTGTCCAGTGCGGGAGGTCTGGCCCTTGACGCCGCGGCCGGCGGTCTTGCCCTTGCCGGAGCCGGGGCCGCGGCCGACGCGCATGCGCGGCTTGTGCGAGCCCGGACGGGGTGAAAGTTCGTTGAGCTTGGTCATCTAGCCTCTCCTTGGAGATCTGCGCCGGAGCTGGGCTCCGACTCGGCCTTCTAAATCCGCTCGTCCCCGCGAAGGCGGGGATCCATTTCGTCAGCGCCGGCTGGTCAGCCAGCGCGAACCCATGGGCCTCCGCCTGCGCGGGGCGTGAGCGGTGGTTATTCGGACACCACCTGGACCATGTGGGCCACCTTGGCGATCATGCCGCGGATCGAGGGGGTGTCCTCGAGCACCGACCTGCGGCCGATGCGATCCAGGCCCAGGCCCTTGAGGGTGGCGCGCTGGTCCTTGGTGCGGCGGATCGGGCTTCCGGTCTGGACGACGGTGACTTTGGCCATGGATCAGCCCTCCGCCGCGGGTTCGGCCTGGGCGCCGTCGGACCGGCGGCCGACGATGTCGGAGACCTTCTTGCCGCGCTTGGCGGCGATCTGGCGGGGCGAGGACTGCACCTTCAAGGCGTCGAAGGTCGCGCGCACCATGTTGTAGGGGTTGGACGAGCCGACCGACTTGGCCACCACGTCCTGGACGCCCAGGGTCTCGAGCACCGCGCGCATCGGGCCGCCGGCGATCACGCCGGTGCCCGGAGGCGCCGAACGCAGGGTCACCTTGCCCGCGCCGTGACGGCCCGCGCCGTCGTGGTGCAGGGTGCGGGACTCGCGCAGCGGCACGCGGATCATGGTCTTCTTGGCTTCCTCGGTCGCCTTGCGGATGGCTTCGGGCACTTCGCGCGCCTTGCCATGACCGAAGCCGACGCGGCCCTTCTGGTCGCCGACCACCATCAGGGCGGCGAAGGAGAAGCGCCGGCCGCCCTTCACCGTGGCGGCCACGCGGTTGATGTGCACCAGCTTCTCGACGATGTCGCTGTCGCGATCGTCGCCGTCGCGTTCACGCCGATCCCGGCGGTCGCCACGCTGTCCAGGTTCACGGGCCATGGGTTTTCCTTAGAAGTTCAGGCCGGCTTCACGCGCGGCATCCGCCAGCGCCTTGATCCGGCCGTGATAAATGTAGCCGCCGCGGTCGAAGACGACGTCCTTGACGCCCTTCTCGATGGCGCGTTCGGCGATCAGCTTGCCGATGCGGGCGGCGGAGTCCTTGTCGGAGCCCTTGCCCTCGGCCTCCAGGGTGGAGGCGGCGGCCAGCGTCACGCCCTGGGCGTCGTCGATCACCTGGGCGTAGATGTTCTTGCTGGAGCGGAACACCGACAGGCGCGGGCGATCGTTGGCCACCTGCTTGAGGCGGCTGCGAACGCGCTGGGCGCGGCGGCGGAGAGTGTCGCGGGAGCTGAGCGCCATGACCTACTTCTTCTTGCCTTCCTTGCGGCGGACCTTCTCGCCGGCGTAGCGAACGCCCTTGCCCTTGTAGGGCTCGGGCGGACGGATCCGGCGGATCTGGGCGGCGATCTCGCCCACCACCTGCTTGTCGATGCCGCTGATCCTGATCTCGGTCTGCTTGGGCGTGGCGAAGGTGACGCCGGCGGGCGGCTTGATGTCCACGTCGTGCGAAAAGCCCAGCTGCATGGAGAGCGCATTGCCCTTCATCGCCGCGCGATAGCCCACGCCGACCAGCTCGAGCGTCTGCTCGTAGCCCTTGGTCACGCCCTCGACCATGTTGTTCACCAGGGTGCGCGACAGGCCCCACATGGCGCGGCCGCGCTGGTTGTCCTGGAGCGGAGCCAGGGTCAGCTGGCCGTCGTCCTGGGTGATGGCGACCTCGTCGGCCACGGTCCAGGCGAGCTGGCCCTTGGGGCCCTTCACCGTGACGGTCTGGCCGTCGAGCGAGACGGTCACGCCGGACGGGATGGCGATGGGCTTCTTGCCGATACGCGACATGTCAGTAGACCCGGCAGAGGACTTCTCCGCCCACGTTCTGTTCGCGGGCGGCGGAGTCGGACATGACGCCCTTGGAGGTGGACAGGATGGAGATGCCCAACCCGTTCTTCACCGGCTTCAGGTCGTCGATGGAGGAGTAGACCCGGCGGCCGGGCTTGGAGACGCGGGCGATTTCCGCGATCACCGGCTGGCCGTCGAAGTACTTGAGCTCGATCTCGAACTCGGGGAAGGCGCCGGGGCGCTCCACCTGGGCGTAGCCGCGGATGTAGCCCTCGTCCTGCAGGACGTCGAGCACACGGGCGCGCATCCGCGAAGCGGGCGTCGACACCTTGCTCCGCCGGCGGCCGGCGGCGTTCTTGATGCGGGCGATCATGTCGCCGATGGGATCGTTCACCGACATCAGGTCCTCACCAGCTCGACTTGACCATGCCCGGGATCTGGCCGGCGGAGGCCAGGTCCCGGAGGGCGATACGGCTCATCTTGAGCTTGCGGTAGAAAGCGCGCGGGCGCCCGGTGATCTCGCAGCGGTTGCGGATGCGCACCTTGGACGAATTGCGGGGCAGCTCTGCGAGCTTCAGCCGGGCGGCGAAGCGCTCTTCGAGCGGCAGGTTCTGGTCGTTGGCGGTCGCCTTCAAGGCAGCGCGCTTGGCGGCGTACTGCTTGACCAGCCGCTTGACCATGTCGTTGCGATTGACCGTGCTCTTCTTGGCCATAGTTGCCTTCCCTCCCCGCTCAGTTCGCGAACGGGAACTGGAACTCGGTGAGCAAGGCCTTGGCCTCCGCATCGCTCCGAGCCGTGGTGCAGACGATGATGTCCATGCCCCAGACCTGATCGATCTGGTCGTAGTTGATCTCCGGGAACACGATGTGCTCGCGCAGTCCCAGGGCGTAGTTGCCGCGTCCGTCGAAGCTGGTGGGCTTCAGTCCGCGGAAGTCCTTCACCCGCGGCAGGGCGATGGTGATCAGCCGGTCGAGGAACTCGTACATGCGGTCCTTGCGCAGCGTCACCTTGGCGCCGATCACCATGTTCTCGCGGATCTTGAACTGGGCGATCGACTTGCGGGCGCGGGTCGGGGCCGGCTTCTGGCCGGTGATGGCGGCCAGGTCGGCCATCGCCGAGGTGGCCTTCTTGGAATCGCCCACGGCTTCGCCGATGCCCATGTTCACGACGATCTTGTCGAGCTTGGGGATCTGCATCTCGTTGGAGTAGCCGAACTGGTCCTTCATCGCCGCGCGGATGCGCTCGCGATATTCGGACTTCAGCCGCGGCTGGTAGGTTTGGGCCTCAGCCATCGATGACCTCGCCGGACTTCTTGGCGTAGCGGACCTTCTTGTCGCCCTCGATGCGGAAGCCCACGCGGGTGGGATCGCCGTTGCGGTCGACATAGGCCACGTTGGAAATGTGGATCGGCGCTTCCTTGGTGCGGATGCCGCCCTGCGGATCGGTCTGGCTGGGGCGCGTGTGGCGCTTGACCAGGTTCAGGCCCTGGACGATCAGCCGCTCTTCCTTCGGGAAGACGCGCAGCACTTCGCCCTGCCGGCCCTTGTCACGGCCGGCGAGCAGCACGACGCGATCGCCCTTCTTGATCTTGGCGGCCATCACAACACCTCCGGCGCCAGCGAAATGATCTTCATGTGGTTCTTGGCCCGCAGCTCGCGCGGCACCGGTCCGAAGATCCGGGTGCCGATCGGCTCCTTCTGCTTGTTGACCAGCACCGCGGCGTTGCGGTCGAAGCGGATGGTCGAGCCGTCCTTGCGCTGGATGGGCTGGGAGGTGCGCACCACGATGGCGTGCATCACGTCGCCCTTCTTCACGCGGCCGCGCGGAATGGCTTCCTTGACCGACACCACGATGGTGTCGCCCACGTGGGCATAGCGCCGGCTGGCGCCGCCCAGCACCTTGATGCACATGACGCGGCGGGCGCCGGAATTGTCGGCGACCTCCAGGTTGGACTGCATCTGGATCATGCGGACGCCTCCGCCGCCGGAGCGGCCTTCTTGGCGCGGGTCGACCTGGCCCTGGGCTCAGCGCCGCCTTCGGCGCCCGCCTTGGGCATCACTTCCCAGGTCTTCAGCTTGGACTTGGGCGCGCACTCGACGATGCGGACCATCTCGCCCTCGTGGAAGGCGTTGGCTTCGTCGTGGGCGTGGTACTTCTTGGAGCGGCGCACGGTCTTCTTCAGCACCGGGTGCAGGAAGGTCCGCTCGACCCGGACGACGACGGTCTTGTCGCCCTTGTCGGAAACCACCACCCCTTCGAGAATTCGTTTCGGCATGCTTGATCCTCAGGCGGCGGTCTTGTTGCGCAGCACGGTCTTGATGCGGGCGATGTCCTTGCGGATCTCGTTCACCCGGTGGGTCTTCTCCAGCTGGCCGGTGGCGGCCTGGAAGCGCAGGTTGAACTGCTCCTTCTTCAGGCTCAGCAGCTGCTCCTGCAGCTGGTCGCCGGTCAGGCGGCGGACTTCATCGATATCCATCGCGATCAGCCCTCATGCGCCACGCCGGCGTCGAGCCGGGTGACGACCTTGGTCTTGACGGGAAGCTTGGCCGCGCCCAGCCGCAGCGCCTCGTGCGCCACGTCGGCCGGCACGCCGTCGATTTCGAACAGGATCCGGCCCGGGTGCACCCGCGCGGCCCAGTACTCCGGGGCGCCCTTGCCCGAGCCCATCCGCACTTCGGCCGGCTTGGACGAGATCGGCACGTCCGGGAACACCCGGATCCACACCCGGCCCTGGCGCTTCATCTGACGCGTGATGGCCCGGCGGGCCGCCTCGATCTGACGGGCGGTGACGCGCTCGGGCTCCAGCGACTTCAGGCCGAAGGCCCCGAAATTGAGCGCGAAGCCAGCCTTGGCCGATCCGTGGATGCGGCCCTTGAACTGCTTTCTGAACTTGGTCTTCTTGGGTTGCAGCATGGGTCAGCCTCAGGCGTTCGCCGCTTCGCCGCGGCGTTCGCGGCGCGGGCCGCGCTCGGGACGTTCGCGCATGGAGCCTTCGCTGGCCGGGCCGGTCTCGCCCGACAGGCGCTTGTCCTGCGCCATCGGGTCGTGCTCCAGCACCTCGCCCTTGAATATCCAGGCCTTGACCCCGATGATCCCGTAGGTGGTCTTCGCCTCGGCGAAGCCGTAGTCGATGTCGGCGCGCAGCGTGTGC
>JANWHQ010000151.1 GCA_025450315.1 Caulobacteraceae bacterium | reverse complement strand
TAGGCGCCTGCCGCGATCCCGGACAGCCGCTGGCGCGGCTTGCGGGATGACCAAGAGACAGCGAAGGCCGCCGGGAAACCGGCGGCCTTTCTGCTTGATCGGGCCACGCGCCATCCCGGCGCGAGCAGCTTCACGCTGGCGCTGGCCGAGGTCCCGTCCTTGCCGCGTTCGGCGATGCGGGCTTCCAGGCGCGCCCCGGGCGCCAGCGCCTCGATCGGCGCCCAGGTGAGGCCGCCCAACGGGACCTTCGGCGGCGCCCCGTCCGGATGAAACCGGAACGAGGCGGGCCTTGTCAAAACGCGAGGCCGCTCAAGGTCAGGACCGCCTGCGCTTCGGGCGACGACGGCCGGCTCGAGCCGCCAACGCCGTGGGTCTGCCGAGCATCGCCGACAGCCACCTTCGCAGTTGGTCGACCCGACCCGTTCGCGTGGTCTCGGCTGGAGGCAAGCAGGCGAGAACCTGCTCGACGGCGGTCTCGGACCCTGCGTCTCGTTGGACGGCGTCGCAATAGGCCTTGACGCGGTCTTCCACGTTCATGGGGGGTCGCTCCCCAGCAGGTCTTGCAGTTCACCGCGGGCTTCGCGCAGCCTCAGCTTCAAGGTGCCGAGGGGCAGACCCAGCACCGCACCGGCCTCCTGCTGGGAAAGCCCGACGCCGAAACAGAGCAGGGCCGCCGCGCGCCTGTCTGGCCTAAGTCGTCCCAAGGCGCGCTCGATGAACAGACGCTCTTCCGCGACGCCATCCACGGCTTCTTCCCGGCCATGGCCGGATTCGGCCAGCCTGGCCGCCTCGCGTCTTCTCGACCGGCGCGCCGTCAGCGCCTTCCGGTAGGCGATTCCGAGCACCCAACTCAGAAATGGCGATCTCGCGTCATAGGACGACAGCTTCGACCAACAGGTCACGAGCGTCTCCTGAGCGAGGTCATCCGCTTCCGGTCCATCGCCCGTGAGGCCACGCAGGAACGCGACGAGCTTTGGACGATGGAGGCGGACAAGCCGACCAAACGCCGCGACCGAACCGGCTGCGGCGGCGGCCACATCGCTATCCTGCTCCGAGATCAAGGTCGCCTTATTAGCTTGAGGCAGACGAACCCGACGACGGCCGTGACCAACAGAGCCGTCAGGGGCAAGATCAACTCGCCCATGACGTCTCGGGGCGCACGGGGCGAAAGCATCGCCATGGCGGTCAAAACCCCCACAGCCGTAAGCGCAGCCAACCATGGCGGGCGCTGCCGTTCCCCAGAAGCCTGTTCCTTCACGGCGAGGCCGGGCTTGGTCCTTGCCTATTGCATGGGATGCTCACTCCAGATCGCGTTTCACTCCTAATTCGCCGCTCGCGGCCATTCTGGACAAAGGACCAGCTCGGTTCGACTGCCAAGCTGCACCAGCGGATCCGCCACATTGGTTCGGTCGCCATCTCGACTGGCCGCTCCATTGACAGGCTCGGGGGGCCAAGCCAGGGTCCCTGATGAACGCGCCTCCAGGGCGCGGCCTGACGATGGGGGTGGATATGACGACCAGGATCCTGGCCGCGGCGGCGGGGCTCGCCGCGCTTGCGCTGGCGGGCATCGGGGCGGCCAACGCCGAGACCGGGCCGCACGGCTTCCCGATTTCCGAGACGCCCAAGCCGTCCCAGCCGATCCCGGCCAACTGCGACCGCGCCTGCCTGGAGCATGTGTCCGAAGAGGTCGCCCAGGCGATGGTGTCCAAGGACATCGCCAGCCTGCCCCTGTCGCAGGACGTCCGCTACACCGAGGGCGGCCAGCCGCTGAAGGTGGGCGAGGGCTTCTGGGCCACCGCCAGCGGCATGGGGACCTACGTCCACTATTTCGCCGATCCGGACGTGGGCGAGGTGGTGGCGATGCGCACCATGCGCGAAGGCTCCGGCCCCAACGCCGACAACCTGATGGCCCTGCGGGTGCGGGTGCAGCTGGGCCGCATCACCGAGATCGAGACCACCTTCTACAAGAAGGGCTCGGGCCCGGCCTGGAACGACGCGGGCATCGACAACCTGAACAAGGCGAAGGTCCCGCCGCCGCAGTGGTTCGAGACGGTGCCTGTCGACAAGCGCCTGACCCGCCAGGAGCTGATCCAGGACGCCAACTACTATTTCGACGGCCTGCAGCGGAACGACGGCCACGGCTATTACCCGTTCACCTCGACCTGCAACCGGATCGAGAACGGGGTGGCCACCACCAACAACACCGAGGTGCAGAAGGGCCAGCCGTTCCAACCCTTCTCGTTCAGCTGCAAGGAGCAGTTCTCCACCGGCTACTACGGCGTGGTGACCCAGATCACCTATCGCCGCTTCCTGGTGGCCGATCCCGAGCGCGGGGTGGTGGTGGCCTTCGCCACCTTCAAGCACGCCGGCACCGTGCCGGTGGTGCACCTGACCAACGGGACCGACTACAACATGAGCTTCTTCTCCAGGCCCTCCTCGATCCAGATCGTCGAGGCCTTCCGCATCGTCCCGGACGGCAAGATCGACCTGGTCGAGGCGGTCGGAGGATCGGCGGCCTACGGCCTCTATCCGGGCTGGCCGGGCGGGCTGACGGGGAAGTGAGCGGGGCGCCGCCCCGAGTCATCCGGACGAAGGTCGGGACCTAGATCCGGTCGCCGTCGGCGGGGCCGGACTCGACTGTGACGGGCTCATTCCCTCGGGCGCCGGGCGCCGTGCCGTCTACGCCCGCGCCTCCAGCGCCTTCAGCCGCTCCACCTCGCGGCCGTAGGGCCTCAGCCCCAGGAGGGTGATGATCAGCGAGCTCGGCCCGAAGATCACGGAGGGGATGAAGATGGCCCAGCGGATGTTCGCCTCGCCGACCACGTAGGTCGACATGAAGCCGGTGACCATCGGGGCGAAGACCACCGCGCCCAGGCTGTAGAACAGCAGATAGAGCGCGGTCATCTTCCCGCGCAGCTCGGTGGGGGTGACAATCTGGAAGGCGGCGTTCTGAGAGGGGCCGCCCATGCCCAGGCTGAAGAGCGCCAGGGTGCTCAGTCCCCACGCGAGCCAGGGGTTGGGCATCAGCGGCCACAGGATCCCGAGCATCGCCACCAGCCGGGAGATGATCTGGGTCATCAGCGCCGCGTCGCTGCGGCCCCTTCTGGCCAGGTGCTCGGCCAGGGCGGCGCCGATGACCAGGCCCAGCGGCATCAGTATGAAGGTCGGGAAGATCTGCAGCCCGGCGAGCTTGGTCGGGCTCCAGCCGAACACCCGCTGGTAGAAGATGGCGTTGAACGACAGGAAACCCGTGCCGAGGGTGCCCACCAGCAGGCTGAGGAACATCGGTGCGAACACCTTCCAGTGCTTGCCCAGATAGGCGAGCGCCTGGCCGTAGTCGCGGACCACCGAGGCGATTCCGGCGGCCAGGGTGGTGGGCGTCGCCGTCACGCCGCTGACTTGGCCCGGGATGGTGCGGCGGACCGGCTCCTTCATCGTGGTGGACATCAGCAGCGAGACCAGCAGCCCCGGCAGACCGACGATGATGAAGATCAGCTGCCAGCCATGGATGAGGCCAAAGGGAACATGGATCGGCTTCATGCTCAGGAACGCCGCCAGCACCAGGAAGCTGATCAGCGTCGTGAGCGCCGGGCCGGCGACCGAGCCGATCTGCAGGATCGCGATGGCCCTGGGCATGCGCTCGCGCGGGAACAGGTCGGCGGTGATCTGATAGGCGGCGGGGCCGTTCACGGCCTCGCCCGCTCCGACCACGAAGCGCGAGAGGAAGAGCTGGGTGTAGGTCTGCGCCACGCCGCAAAGCGCCGTGCCGATGCTCCAGACGGTGATCGCCAGCGCCAGGATGCGCTTGCGGCTCATGCGGTCGAGGAACCAGGCGATGGGAATGCCCACGAGGGTGTAGAACAGGCCGAAGGCGCCGCCGATCATCAGGCTGAAGGAGGCGTCCGACAGGTGCAGGTCGGCTTTGATCGCGGGGCCCAGGTAGGGGACGATGGCGATGTCGAGCTGGGAGCAGCTGGTCGACAGGATCAGGACGAACATCGTGTAGTAGGCGACCCTGGCCGCCGGCCACCCGCCCGCGCTCGCGGGCTTCTCCTCGAGGGCGCCGATCTCGCCCACGCCTGCGGCGTCGCTGCTCATCCCTGGCTCCTCCCCGAGCTCTGGTCTGGTCCGCAGTCTTGCTGTCCGCACCCACGACGGCAAGGTCTTTGAGGCCTCAATCGACAGGGGTCCTGTCGGATCGCTCTGGCGGCGCGCGCCTTGCGCCCCTATGCTGAGCCATAAGGGGAGGACAACCGATGAGACGTTCGCTCGCCGTCGCGGCCATCGCCGCCGCCGCCTGCATCGGCGGTTGGGGCCAGGCCCAGGCGCATCACTCCGGCGCCATGTTCGACCGCTCCAGGCAGGTCACCCTGGTGGGCACGGTCAAGGACTTCAGCTGGACCAATCCGCACTCGTCCTTCTCGGTCGATGTCGCCAAGCCGGATGGCTCGACCGAGCTCTGGGCCGTGGAGATGAACAGTCCCAACAACCTCGTGCGCGAGGGCTGGACCCGGTCCACGCTGCGCCCGGGCGACAAGGTCTCGGCGGTGGTCAATCCCCTGCGCGACGGCAAGCCCGGGGGCGTCTATGTCGGCATCACCCTGCCCGACGGCAAGGTCCTGAACGCGGGCGCGCAGCCGAAGTGAGGCGCCGGGCGCGGGGGACTACTGCCCCTTGGCCGACTTCTCGCGCGCCTCCATGGCGGCCTGGCCCTCCACGGTCGAGGGCAGGTTCTGGTTCAGGTTCGGCAGGCACTCGACCTCGGCGATGTCGCTGTTGTGCAGCCTCATGAATCGCTTGGTGTTGCGCCACTCGCCCTTCCAGTTCTTGGGGTCGGTCATGATGTACTCGATCTGCAGCACCTCGCCGCGATCAAGCATCTGCATCCGCTCGGTGAACTCGAACTGGTCCGAGATCGGCAGGCCCATGTCGATGTAGTGCTGGTTGGGCTCCAGGTATTTGGTGTGCACCACCAGGGTCTTGCCCTCCCAGTGGCCGATGGACTCCCCGTTGTAGGACGGCACCGCGATGTTGGGGTCGGTGAACTTGCGGCCGTCGGTGTAGATGATGCGGACCGAGTTCTCGAAGCCCGAGATCATGAAGATCCCGGTCGGCAGCTGGACCATCTGGATCGGCCAGACCCGGGTCATGATCATCGGCATTCCGGCCGGGTAGCATTCGCCGATGCTGTCCCGGTACGGCTTGCCGGCCTTGGCGGCGGCCGCCGCGTCCTTCCGCGCCTGCTGGCCCGCGGCGTAGAACTCCGGATAGGGCGGCCCGAACATGAAGTCCGAGAAGCTCCTGCGCAGGTCGACGAACCATGTGCCGGTCAGGTCAAACGGAGCCTTGGGCCGCGGCTTGCGCAGGTTCTCCGGGGCCAGCATGCCCCAGTAGCCGTCATGCTTGGAGGACAGGTCGTCGATGCGCGCCTGGCTGAGGCCCCCGGGCGGCTCCTGGCCGTAGGCGCAGGCCAGCCCAAGTCCCAGCGCGGCGGCCGCCGCGGCGGCGATGAGGCCATGCCTCGCGAACCTGGTCATCTCTTTCTCTGCCTCCCCCCTGGGGCCCGGCGGCGCTTCGCCGCTGACGTCGGGCTTGGCGCGCGCTTCAGGACACAATATCAGTATCCCTGACTAGCACCTGCTTGGCGAGCGCAACGCCGATTCGCCGGGCGAAGGGCTGGACCGATAACTGGAAACGCTCCGGGAGAGCACTCGTGAGACCCTCTCTGATCGCCTTGACGGCGGCCGCAATGATCGGCGTCGCCGCGCCGGCCCTGGCCCACCACTCCTATGCCATGTTCGACCGGGACAAGGAGCTGAGGCTCACCGGTACGATCAAGGCCTTCTATTGGACGAACCCGCACTCGGCGATCCAGATCGACGTGCCCAACGGGTCGGGCGGCGACGACACCTGGGGGGTGGAGTGCAACAGCCCCAACAACCTGGCGCGCATGGGCTGGAAGTCCGACTCGCTGAAGCCGGGCGACAAGGTGGCCATCACCATCCACCCGCTGCGCTCCGGCGAACATGGCGGCAGCTTCATGTACGTGACCTTCCCGGACGGCCATACGCTGGGCGAGGTCCCGGGCGCGACCAATGGCGGGGGCAAGAAGCCCTGAGGCCGAGAGCTTCGATCTGGGGGTGAAGCGTCGGGACGCCGGGTTTCGGGTCCGGACGAGGGAGGAACTGATGACCACGAGCAAGTTCAGGCTGGCGCTGCGGGCCGGACTGGCAGCCATGTGCCTGGCCGGCGTGGCCCTGCCCGGGCTGTCGGCGGCCCAGGTTGAGGTTGTGACCCCGGCGGCGAAGCCCGCCGCGCCGGCCGCGCGCGCCAAGCCGGCCGAGCCCAACCTGACCGATCCGCGCGGCCCGAAGCCGGCCGATGTGCAGCTGAGCGCCCTGGCGCCCGCCAACCTTCACAAGAAGCGTCCCAAGCCTCCGTTCGACCTCACCGGCACCTGGTTCGTGGACCTGTCCAAGGGCTTCTCGTCCTGGATGTTCGGCCCGCCCTATCCGAAGTTCCTGCCGACCGCCCAAGCCGATTTCGACGCCGCCAAGGCCGCCACCAAGGAGGGCCGCGCCTATCACGACTACATCGGCCAGTGCTATCCGGCCGGCATGCCGGTGATCATGACGCGGGTCTGGCCGATCGCCATGATCCAGCTGCCGACGGCGATCTACATGGTCTCGGGCTTCGAGAACGAGCTCCGGATCATCTACCTCGACGGCCGTCCGCACACCGCCGCGGACGTGGTGGTGCCCTCCTACGACGGGGAGTCCATCGGTCACTGGGAAGGCAAGGACCTGGTGGTCGACACCCGCTACTTCGACACCTCGCACCACACCATCGACGACGGCATCCCGATCTCGAAGGATTTCCGGATGGTGGAGCGGATCAGCCTCTCGCCCGACGGCAAGAAGCTGCATATCCACTACCAGATGTGGGACCCGCAGAACTGGGTCGGCGAGTGGGACTCCGACAAGGCCTGGAACCGCGTCGACGACCAGGACATCACCGAGGTCGAGTGCACCCCCGACCTCGACAAGCACCTGCCCTCGACCCAGTCGACCCTGAACATCCGCTGATCAGGTCGGCCCGGAAGCCGCTCCAGCGGCTGTCCGCGATCGCCGCAGGCGCCTGCATCCAGGACCGATCCCGGCGCTCCGGCCCGCTTGCGCGGGCCTGGGGCCGGGATGACGAAGCCCCCTGGCCATGCCGCGCGGGCGGGCGTAACGTCGTCGCATAATACCTTGTCGGTAGCGGGAAGGTCTTGAGCCAACCCGCGCCAGCCGTCCGAGGTTTTCGGGGAAACGGTCGGGAGATTAGGCGTTGGAGCCCACCGACATCGGGCAGCCGGAGTACTTTCACAAGGTCGTCGATTGCCAGTGGGCCTGCCCGGCGCACACGCCCGTGCCCGAGTACATCCGCATGATCGCCGCCGGCCGCTACACCGACGCCTATATGATCAACTGGAGGTCCAACGTCTTCCCGGGGATCCTGGGGCGCACCTGCGACCGGCCCTGCGAGCCGGCCTGCCGCCGCGGGCGGGTGGAGTCCGAGCCGGTGGCCATCTGCCGGCTGAAGCGCGTCGCGGCCGACAACAAGGACGACATCACCGGCCGCCTGCCGCCGCCGGCCGCCTCCCGGAACGGCAAGCGCATCGCCTGCGTCGGCGCGGGCCCGGCCTCGCTGACCGTGGCGCGCGACCTGGCGCCGATCGGCTACGAGGTCGAGGTGTTCGACGCCGAGGCCAAGTCCGGCGGCATGATCCGCAGCCAGATCCCCCGCTTCCGCCTGCCCGAACCGGTGATCGACGAGGAGGTCGGCTACATCGCCGGCCTTGGCGTCCGCCTGCGGCTGGGCGAGCCGGTCGGCAGCCTCAAGGCGCTGCTGGCCCAGGGCTACGACGCCGTCTTCGTCGGCACGGGCGCGCCGCGCGGGCGCAACCTGGAGATCCCCGGCCGGGCCGAGGCCGCCGCCAACATCCACATCGGCATCGACTGGCTCTCGTCGGTGTCGTTCGGCCACGTCTCGAAGATCGGCAAGCGGGTGATCGTGCTGGGCGGGGGCAACACCGCCATGGACTGCTGCCGCACCTCGCGCCGGCTGGGCGGCGAGGACGTCAAGGTGATCGTGCGCTCCGGCTTCCAGGAGATGAAGGCCTCTCCCTGGGAGAAGGAGGACGCCATGCACGAGGATATCCCGATCCTCAACTGGCTGGTCCCCAAGCAGTTCACCCACGACGGCGGTCGGCTGACCGGGGTGCTGTTCGAGAAGGTCGTGGCGGTGAAGGACGAGCGGGGCCGCCGCCAGCTGGTCCCGGCCGGCGAGCCCGACCAGCATTTCGCCTGCGACGACGTCTTGGTGGCGGTGGGCCAGGAGAACGCCTTCCCCTGGATCGAGCGCGACATCGGCCTGGAGTTCGACAAGTGGGACATGCCGGTGGTCAACGAGGCGACCATGGGCTCGAGCTTGCCGAACGTCTTCTTCGGCGGCGACGCCGCCTTCGGGCCCAAGAACATCATCTGGGCCGTCGCCCACGGCCACGAGGCGGCGATCTCGATCCACAAGCTGTGCCAGGGCGAGGACGTCGCCATCCGCCCGCCGCCCCACGTCACGCTGGTCAGCCAGAAGATGGGCATCCACGAGTGGAGCTACGACAACGACGTTTCGAACGATGAGCGGTTTCGAGTGCCGTTGCGCGACAAGAAGGTGTCCCTGCAGGACGTGCGGCTGGAGGTCGAGCTCGGCTTCGACAGGGCGCTGGGCTACCGCGAGGCCGAGCGCTGCCTGAACTGCGACGTCCAGACGGTGTTCTCCGCCCCCCTGTGCATCGAGTGCGACGCCTGCGTCGACATCTGCCCGATGGACTGCATCACCTTCACCTCGAACGGCGAGGAGGCCGACCTGCGCGGCCGGCTGAAGGCCCCCGCGCCCAATCCGGCCCAGGCGCTCTATGTCGGGACGGGGCTGGCCACCGGCCGGATCATGGCCAAGGACGAGGACGTCTGCCTGCACTGCGGCCTCTGCGCCGAGCGCTGCCCCACCGGCGCCTGGGACATGCAGCTGTTCCTGCTCGACATGACCCATGCGGATGGGTGCGGAGCGAAGGCGGTCGAGCATGCGTGATTACGCTCGAATCCCCTCTCCCTTCAGGGGGAGTGGCGGGGGTGGGGGTCCGAGCCGGCCCCTCAGCTGCGAGCGGCGATTCAGAATCGAGGCGGACGGGACCTTTGGACCCCCTCCCTTGATCCCTCCCCCTGAGGGGGAGGGAGAGCGGGCGATGGAGCGGGCCCATGCCTGACGGCGAGTCCCCCGCTCCGATCGCGGCCGTCAACGACTTCGTCGTCAAGTTCGCCAATGTGAACGGCTCGGGCTCGGCCTCGGCCAACGGCCTGTTCGCCAAGGCGATCATCCGCATGGGCGTGCCGGTGGCGGCGCGCAACATCTTCCCCTCGAACATCCAGGGCCTGCCGACCTGGTTCGAGGTCAGGGTCTCAGGCGAAGGCCGGCTGGGCCGGCGCGGCGGCGTGGACCTGATGGTCGCCATGAACCCCCAGACCTGGGCCCAGGACGTCGCCTCCATCGAGCCGGGCGGCTATCTGCTCTACGACTCCACCCGTCCGACACCGCCGGCGCTGCACCGCGACGACATCACGGTCATCGGCGCGCCCCTGACGGCCATCTGCAACGAGGTCTATTCCGATCCCCGCCAGCGGCAGCTGTTCAAGAACATCGTCTATCTGGGCGTGCTGTCCTGGCTGCTCGAGATCGAGCCGGAGGTGATCGAGCAGCTGATCGGCGAGCAGTTCAAGGGCAAGGACAAGCTGATCGCGCCCAACGTCGAGGCCCTGCACCTGGGCCGCGGTCATACGCGCGACCACCTGCCGCCGGTCGGCCTGAAGGTGAGGCGCGCCGACGCCGTGGGCGACCGCATCTACATCGACGGCAATTCGGCCGCGGCGCTGGGCGCAGTCTATGGCGGGGCGACGGTGGCCGCCTGGTATCCGATCACGCCCTCGACCTCCCTGGCCGAGGCCTTCTCGCGCTGGTGCCGGCGGTATCGGACCGATCCGGCGAGCGGCAAGGCGAGGTACGCCATCGTCCAGGCCGAGGACGAGATCGCCTCCATCGGCATGGTGCTGGGCGCCGGCTGGAACGGGGCCCGGGCCTTCACCTGCACCTCCGGGCCCGGCATCTCGCTGATGCAGGAGTTCATCGGCCTCAGCTACT
>JANWHQ010000150.1 GCA_025450315.1 Caulobacteraceae bacterium | reverse complement strand
CGGCGTCGGAGGTCAGAGCCTTTCCGAAGATCCGGTAGGTCTTGTAGATCCGCGCCCCGAAGCCATCGAGAATGTGGCGCATGGGCACATTGTCCTCGAGGATCCAGGAATATTCCGCCTCGGTGATGCCGAGCTTCACCGCTTCGCGGCGGAAGCAATCGAGGATCAGGAACGGGGCGAAGGCGCCGCGCGGATCGCGGGCGAACTTTCGCTTGACCCCCATCAGCGGCACCCGCCCGCGCTTCACCCCCTTGACCTTCAGCCGCCAAAGCAGCTTGGCCCAGCCGAACGGCGCGAGCTTGCCCTTCAGATCGAAGATGGCGTCGTTGAGATTTGGCAGTAAGGCGCCGAACCCGGCCGGCTCGCCGTCGATCTCCACGAACCAGATCAGGCGGGGATGGAGGATGAGCTTGAGGGATTCGCCCAGGTGCTTTGTCTCGGCCTCGGTGACCGGCGCCGCCCCCCAGTTCTGGGCCCAGGCGTCGTTCCAGATATCGACCAAGGTGCGAACCTCGCCGTCGAAATCATTCATTCGGATCGGCCGCAGCACCACGCCGGGGGCCGGGGGCCGCTTGAGGCGGGCGTCGACACCCGGCGTGAAGGTCGGGACCCCGGAGATGTAGGCATAGACATCCTTGACCTTGGCGTAGCCCTCCGCCTCGATCCGGGCGGCGGCGTAGCGCGGGTCGTGCCCCATCATCAGCATCGGCGGAGTGTCGAACCCGTCGATGAGCAGGCCGACCTCCTCGTTGATCGACAGGTTGAAGGGTCCGATGATTTGGGCGCAACCGTGGGCGCGCAGCCACCCCTCGGCGGTCTCCAGCAGAGCCTTGAAGATGGCCCCGTCGTCTTCGGCGGCGATCATCCCGAAATAGCCGGCCGGCGCGGCCGGGTCGGTGTGGGCCAGGTGGTCGATCTGGGCGCTGATCCGGCCGACGTCGCGCCCGTCCCGGCGGGCCAGCCAGAACTGAAAGTCGGCGTGCTGGAAGAACGGATTGTGCTTGGGCGACAGCGCCTCGCGGCGCTCGAACATCAACGGGGCGATCCAGTTCGGATCACCCGCGTTGAGCCGCATGGGGACCTTGATGAACCGGTCCAACTCGGCCGCCGTGGTGACGGGCAGGATCTCGATCGGCATCGTCAACCTTCGGCGTACAGAAGCAGGCTCACCGCCCCGGCGGCGAAGGCCACGGGCGCGCCCCAGGCGGCGGCGAGAGGCGGAAGAACCCCGGTCTGGCCCATGGCGGTGAGAAGGCCGTCGGCCACCAGGTACAGCAGGCCGCAACAGAGCCCTAGGATGACCGGAATGGTGCGGTTGCTGCGGGCGTAGCCGAGCGCCGTGGGCAAGGCGAGCAGCAGCATGATGATCGGCGCGGCCCCCTCGGCCACGGTCCGGTAGATACGGGTCTTGAATTCACTCGGGCTGCGGTTGACGGGCCCCTTGCCAAACAGCGAGCGATAGGCGGCGCCGGAGGTCATTTCATAGGAGCCGGCGAACAGCTGGGCGGTATCGGCCGGGCGCAAAGTGGTGGGCCAGTCCATGGTGGCCACGGTCATCTCGTCGGCGTGATCCTGATGCAGGTCGGTGACGGCGCCGTCAGTGAGCCGCCAGGTGGCGCCGGTCCAGGTCGCCGTCTGGGCGGTGAGGCGGCGAACCAGGGCCTTTTGAGCGTCACGCTCATAGACCGAGACTCCGTGCAGGATCTTGCCGCTGGGTGAGGCGGACCTCACCAACACCACATTGCCGTCGATCCGGAACCAGCGAGGCGTTGGCGCCTTGGTGGTCGGGCCCGGGGCCGAGGCGGCCCACCAGGTGGCCAGGGCCTGCTCGGCGCGCGGGGTGACCTGATCGGTCACCACCAGGTCGAGCGCCGCCACCGCCAGAGCCACGGGCAGGGTCCGCTTGAAGATCTGAAACAGGGACAGGCCGCTGATCCGCATCACCACCAGTTCGCTGTTGCGGGCCAGCTGGCTGAAGGTGAAGAGCGCCCCGGCCAGGACCGCGAATGGGGCCACCTGCTCGAACAGATAGGGAAGGCGCAGGGCCATGTAGCGGAGGATCTGGATCGCCCCGCCGCGGGCGAGGATGTCGCTGGTGCGCTCGAGCAGGTCGATGAGCTGCAGCAGACCCATGAGCGCCGCCGCCGCCGCCAGGGTCCGAATCGCCATGATCCGGGTGAGATAGGCCGAGAGGCTTAGCGACCCTTTGGTCCTGATCGCCGCGGTGGGGGCCTTGGGACGGCGCTCGAACAGCTGCTCGACCCGCATGAACAGGCCCGACAGCGGCGTCTCGCCCGGGCGCCGGCGACTGGACATGAACAGCCACACGCCAAAGCCGGCCAGGGCTAGAAACAGGCTCCCCATGGCCAGCAGCGGATCGACCGCGCCGGAGTCGGCGAAACCCTTGCTCAGGGTGACGCCGTGGTGGAACGCCACCAGCACCACCGCCCCGACGATCATCCCCGGGGTCCGCCGACCGCGCTTCACCGCCATCGCCAGGGGCAAGGCGAGCAGAGGCAGGAACGGCACCCCCAGAGCGCGGACCAGGCGCGAGTAGAGCTCGGCCTGGAGCACCCGCTTGGGAATCAGGGCGTCCGGCCGCTGAATTTCGCCAACCAGCTCCGGAATGGTCAATTCCTGTTCGTCGCCGCCGCGCGGGGCGAGGGTCGTCTGGCTGCTGAGGATCTGACGATCATTGAAATCATTGAAACGCAGCAGGCGCTCGCCGTGGACGGTGTCCGAGAGCATCAGCCCGCCGGTGAGCTGCAGGTCGGTGGTCTTGTGGTCCGGCTGGAGGGCGAGGGCGCCTTCGTTGGAGGTGACGATGGTCTCGCCTTGCGGCGAGGCGCGGCGGATGAACACCCCCGTTAGGCGGCGGCCGGTGGGGTCGACCTCGTCGGCGGTGATGGTGAAGTTCGGCCCGGCGTTGATGAACACCTGCGGATCGAGCTGGGCCGTCCACCCGGCCTGGGTGGCGGCGTTGAGCACCGCCCGGTAGCCGAACCGGCTGTAGGGTTGAAGATAGCCGACCAGCAAAAGGCTGAACGCGCCCAGCACCACTCCGACGAAAACCAGGGGCGCGGCGATCCGCTCGAACGAGACGCCGCCGGCGAGAATGGCGTCGAGCTCGCTGTCGTCGCCCAGCCGGGCGATGACGATGAACATCGCCACGCAAAACGAGGCCGGCAGGGCTAGGCCGAGTTGATAGGGGACCAGATTGGTCACCAGGCCGAAGAGATAGCCCAGTCGCGCGCCGTTGGACTCGAGCTGGTTGATCAGCCGCAGGGTCTGGTCGAGCAGAAAGGCGACCAGGGTGACTCCCAATACCCCGAGCGCCGGCATGGCCAGCATGCGCAGCAGGTAGGCGTCGAGGATCGAGGGTCGCCAGGTGGTCTTGTGAGGAACCGGGGCGGCGAGCGCCAAGGTGGTCACCTAGCTAGGCGACCCCGCCGGCGCGGCGCCGATCCGCATCGAGGAAGCCGAGCCGCCGGCCGACATCCGCGAACATCTCGAGGGCGGTGTCGATCTGTTGGATGGTGTGGGCGGCGCTGACGCTGGTGCGCAACAGGCACACGTCGGTGGGGGTGGCCGGCGGAATGGCCAGGTTGAGGTAGAGGCCGGATTCGAGCAGCTGCTTCCAGAACGCGACGGCCACATCCTGATTGGGCATGGCCACGGCGACAATCGGGTTCGCCTCCGGTCCGGTCTGGAACCCCATGGCCTGGAGACCGTCGTAGAGGCGGCGGGCGTTGCGCATCAGGTTGGCGCGCAGTTCCGGCTCGCGCTGCAGCCGCGACAGAGCCTCGAGGGTCGAGGCGACCACGCCCGGCGGCAGGGAGGCGGTGAACATATAGGGCCGGCAGACGATCCGCATGACATCGAAATCGGGGCTGTCGGAAACGCAGAATCCACCGACGCTGCCCAGGCTCTTGGAGAAGGTGCCGACGATGAAATCGACATCGGCTTCCACCCCGGCGGCCTCCGCGAGGCCGCGGCCGGTTTCGCCGAGAACTCCCATGGAATGGGCTTCATCGACCAGAAGATAGGCGCCGGTCTCGCGCTTGACGGCGGCGATTTCCTTGAGGGGCGCGGTGTCACCGAGCATCGAATAGATGCCCTCGACGACGATCAGCCGGTCGCCCGGCTGGCCCGCCAGGCGGCGCAGGCGCTTGTAGAGGTCGTCTGGATTGTTGTGGCGGAAGCGGATCACCTCGCCGTGACCCAGGCGCGAGCCATCATAGATGCTGGCGTGGCTGTCGGCGTCCAGGAGCAGGTGATCGCCGCGGCCGACGAGGGCCGAGAGCACGCCGAGGTTGGCCTGGTAGCCGGTGCTGAACACCATGGCGTGTTCACGGCCGTAGAATTCCGCCAGCTTCCGCTCGAGCTTGATGTGGCCGCCATAGGTCCCGTTGGCCACACGCGATCCGGTCGTCCCGGTGCCTTGGCTGCGCGTCGCCTCCACCGCCTCGTTGATGCAACCGGCATCGAAGGTCAGGCCCAGATAGTTGTTGGTCCCCAGCAGGATCGTCTTGCGGCCGTTCAGCATACCTTCGGTCGGCGAGAGCACGCTGTCGAACTGAACGTCGACGCCATGCGCGTGCAGGGCGTCATAGACGAGCCGTTGAGCGGCGTGTTTGGCAAGTATCGTCATTCTGGGGTCCCGCTTCGCAGGTCTTCGACCGCGTTAATCAGATCACCGACCGTTTGAATCTGGGTGATCCGATCGAGAGGGATCGAGATATCATAGAAGTCCTCGATCGCCATGACGAAATTCATCACCCCCAGGGAGTCCATCCCGAGGTCCTCGACTATGTCGGTGCGGTCGCTGATTTTGACCGGGTGACCCAACACCTGCTCGAAGATGGTGGAAATATCCTCGCGTATGCCTTTTTTCGGCGAGCCCATCGTGTCTTCCACGAGTGCCAGTTGTCGAGTTTGGCGCATCCCGTCGCTTCGCCCCTGGTTCGAGAGTCAGCCCCCACCGTAACAGCTTTGCGACCGCTGCTTCAACCACGCCCGGAACGGAAGGATTTCAGAGCCAGCCGGCGGCGCGATACCATTTCACCGCGTCGGCGAATCCGGCCTCCAGGCCGAATCGCGCCGTCGGCCCGCCGGGGACGAGCTCGTCCGGCTTCACCGACCAGTCGGCGTGCAGCATCTCGCGCGCCTTGCCGCGGGTGAAGATCGGCGCGCCACCGCCCAGCGCGCCGACCTGCTCGGAAATGGCGGCGGCGGCGGAGACCGCCCAGTCAGGGACCGGCGCCACTCTTGGCGAGCGGTTCATCGCCGCGCCCGCCGCGGCGATGATCTCGCGCCAGCCGTAGCCGGCCGGCCGATCGCCGCCGACCGCATAGACGCCGCAAAGGCTCGGCCGGTCCAGCACGGCGACGATCGCCTCGGCGACGTCATCGGCATGGGCCAGGGCCAGGCGGGCGTCCGCGTCGGCCGGGACCGGGGCCAGCGGCCAGCGTCCGGCCAGACGGAACAACGCCAGGGTCTCCCGATCGCCGGGCCCGTAGATCACCGGCGGACGGATGACCGCCAGGCGACCACCCGCCACCTCCCGCGCCGCCGCCTCCCCGGCCTGCTTGCTGGCTGCGTAGTCGGAGAGAGACGGCTCGCGGGCTGCAAGGCTGGAGACCAGGAGGAGGCGCCCGGCGCTGGCCGCCGCCACCCGCGCCGCTCCGTCGCGATTGACCGCCATGAAGGCGGTCCGGTCACGCGCCTTGATCAGGCCCGCGCAGTGCACCACCGCCTCCGCGCCGTGCGTCAGCGAGCGCAGCGACGCTTCGTCGGCAAGATCGCCGAGAACCGCCTCCGCACCCTGTCTTTGCAGCATGGCCTCGTCGGCGGGACGGCGGACCAGGGCCCGCACCCGCCAGCCGCGCGCCCCCAGGGCAAGCGTCAGGCGCTGGCCAAGGAAACCCGTCGCGCCGGTCAGGGCGGCGAGCCTTGCGGTCATGGTCAGGCGGTGACGGGCTGCGGGGCCTCGGCGAAGGCGCCGGAAAGATAGAGCGCCCGGGCCCGCGAGCGGCTGAGCTTACCCGACGAGGTTTGCGGCAGGCTGTGCGGCGGCACGAGTACGACCTCGACCTCCAGCCCGTGAGTGGCGCGCAGGGTCGAGGCGGTGCAGGCCTTCAGCTCGGCGCGGGCGGCGGCCTCGCGGGTCCGGCACTGGACCAGGACGATGACCCGTTCCTCCTCGTCCGTCGGGGCCGAGAAGGCGGCCACGTCGCCGCTGCGCAGAGCGTCGATCTGGCGCTCGGCGGTCCATTCCAGATCCTGCGGCCAGACATTGCGGCCATGGACGATGATCAGGTCCTTGGCCCGGCCAGTGATGACGATCTGGCCGTCGAGCAGATAGCCAAGGTCGCCGGTGTCCAGCCAGCCGTCGGCGGTGAGCACTCGGCGGGTTTCTTCCGGGGCCCCGAAATAGGCCTTCATCAGGCTTGGGCCCGAGGCGAAGATGCGACCGACCTGGCGCTCGGGGAGAACTTCGTCGGCGGTTCCGCGCACCTCGAGCCGATGGCCCGGGAGGACCGCGC
This sequence comes from Caulobacteraceae bacterium, assembly GCA_025450315.1. Lineage (GTDB taxonomy): Bacteria > Pseudomonadota > Alphaproteobacteria > Caulobacterales > Caulobacteraceae > JANWHQ01. The sequence continues at coordinate 94 of JANWHQ010000150.1, read as the reverse complement.
CGCAGAGCGCGAACTCCCTGGCCCGGCTGCTGGCCCGGGCCGGGGCCACAGCCCGGCCATGCTCGAGGCGGTCGATATCGGCGGTGTCGGTGCG
>JANWHQ010000149.1 GCA_025450315.1 Caulobacteraceae bacterium | reverse complement strand
ATGTGGTGCAGGCTCAAGGACTTCCGCAGGGTCGCAACACGCTACGACAAGCTCGCCCGGAACTACCTCTCCGGAGCCTTCCTCGCCGCAACCTGCGCCTACTGGCTCAATTGAGTCCGGACCCTAGCGGACCTCGGCGGCCGCCAGGGCCGGACGCACCAGGGGCTCGCCGGTCTCCAGGAGGCTCTTCAGGCTGGAGAGGATGCTGGGCCAGCCGCCGGACACGGCCTGGATCAGCTTGGAATCGCCGCGGTCGATCTCATGGACCACGGTCAGCTTCACCGAGCCCTCCGCCGGTTCGATCTCGAAGCTGGCGCGGGCCGGGCCCTCGGCCTTCAGTTCGGGTCGCATCTGGTGCAGCCAGGAGATCACCAGCCTGCGCGGCGGCTCGGACTCCAGCACCTCGCCGGCGTCGGCGACGCGGCCGTCCTCGAACCGCAGCTTCCAGGCCGCGCCGACCTTGAAGTCGGAATCGATGTGCATCCCGAACCACTACTGCCGCTGGAATGCTGGCTGGGTCAGGGCCTCCCAGATCTTCTCGGGCGTGCTGCGGATGAAGGTGACATAGACGAAGCGGTCATGACTCATCGTCGGGCTTCTCCAGGGATGTCTTGAGCTCGGCCAGGGCCTGCAGCGGCCCGAGCTGGTACTTGCCGATCCAGCGGGCGCCGATCTCGTGGATGGGGACGGGGTTCAGGTAGTGCAGCTTCTCGCGGCCGCGACGGACGGTGGCGACGAGATTGGCTTCTTCGAGGACGGCCAGGTGCTTGGTCACCGCCTGACGGGTCATCCGAAGTCCCTCGCAAAGCTCGCCGAGGCTCTGGCCGCTACGCGCATGCAGCCGGTCCAGCAGCTCGCGGCGGGACGGGTCCGCCAGCGCCTTGAACACAGCGTCCATGCTCATGGCGGCTAATATGCAACCAATTAGTTGCATGTCAAGCGCCGGCGGCTTCACGGCCGCGGCGAACGGCGCCAGCGTGCCGCGCATGGACATGGCCCGACTGCACGCGCTGGACGCCTCCGATCCCCTGGCCCGGTTCCGGGACGCCTTCGCCCTGCCGGAGGGGGTGATCTATCTGGCCGGCAATTCGCTGGGCCCGCCGCCCAGGGCCGCCGCGGCGCGGCTGGCCGAGGTGGTGCAAGCGGAGTGGGGCGGGGATCTGGTCGCCGCCTGGACCCGGCGGGGCTGGATCGACGCGCCCGCGCGGGTGGGGGCCAAGATCGCGCCCCTGATCGGGGCCGGCGCGTCGGAGGTGATCGTCGCGGACTCCACTTCTGTCGACCTGTACAAGCTGCTGGCGGCGGCGCTCCGGGCGCGGCCCGATCGGCCCACGGTGCTGACCGTCGAAGGCGATTTCCCGACCGACCTCTATGTCGCCGGGGCGGCGGCTGGAGCGGTCCGACGGGTCTCCCGCCGGGAGCTGATCGGCGCGCTCGGCCCGGACGTCGCGGTGGTGCTGCTCACCCACGCCCACTATCGCTCGGGCGAGGTCTACGACATGGCCGCGGTCAACGCCGCCGCCCGCGCCGCCGGGGTCTGGACGCTCTGGGACCTCAGCCACAGCACCGGCGTGGTCGAGCTGGATCTGGGCGGCTCGGGCGCCGATCTGGCCGTCGGCTGCGGCTACAAGTACCTGAACGGCGGGCCCGGAGCGCCGGCCTATCTGTTCGTCGCCCGGCGGCTGCAGGACCATCTGAGCTCGCCGATCGCCGGGTGGATGGGCCATGCCGCGCCCTTCGACTTCTCGGCCGACTATCGCCCGGCCGAGGGCGTGCGCAGGTTCCTCGCCGGCACGCCGCCGATCCTGAGCCTGTTGGCGCTGGAGTCGGCCTTCGTCTCCATGGCCGGGGCCGATCCGGCCGCCATGGCCGCCAAGGCCCGCCGTCTGGGCGACCTCTTCCTGGAACTGGCGGCGGAACTCTGCCCGGAACTCGAACCCGCCTGCCCGGGGCCCGGCCAGCAGCGCGGCGGCCATGTCGCGTTCCGCCATCCCGAGGCCCAGCCGTTGAGCGACGCCCTGGCCGCCCGGGGCCTGATCGGCGATGTGCGCGCTCCAGACCTGCTCCGGTTTGGCCTCTCGCCGCTCTATGTCCGGTTCGAGGATGTCGGCCGGGCGGCGCAGCTGATCCGCCAGGCGCTGGGCTGACCGATTCGCCTCATGCGCATGGTGACGGTTGCGCTTCTCTCCGGGTGGGAGAAAGAATGGGTCCGTTGAGAACGTCCGTCCCGAGTGGCGGTCCGTGATCGCCCTCGCCTGACGGCGCAGGAGGATCACACATGGCCAATGCAGCGGGAGGATTTGCGCGCACCATCGCGCTGGTGGGTCCCAACGGCTCGGGCAAGACGAGCCTGATGGAGGCCCTCCTATTCACAGCCGGGGCAATCGACCGGCAGGGCACGATCGAGGCCGGGACCACCCAGGGCGACTCCAGCCCCGAGGCCCGGGCCCGCCACCAGTCCGTCGAACTGAACGTGGCCACCTTCGACTACATGGGTGATCGCTTCACCCTGCTCGACTGCCCCGGATCGGTCGAGTTCCAGGCCGAGTCCGACTACGCCGTCGCCGGGGCGGACATGGCGGTGGTGGTCACCGACCCTGATCCCCACAAGGCGATGCTGCTGCGCCCGCTCTTGGCCGAGCTCGACCGGCTGGGCGTGCCGCGCGCGCTGTTCGTCAACAAGATCGACCAGGCCCACGGCAACGTGGGCGAGCTGCTCGACGCCCTGCAGCCGGCCTCCAGCGTGCCGCTGGTCGCCCGCCAGCTGCCGATCCTGGACGACGACAAGGTCACCGGCTTCATCGACCTGGCGCTGGAGCGCGCCTTCGTCTACCGCCCGGGGCAGCAGTTCGAGCAGATCGACATTCCGGCCGACCTCGCCCAGGCCGAGACCGACGCCCGCTTCCACATGCTGGAGCAGCTCTCCAGCTACGACGACGCCCTGCTCGAACAGCTGCTCAGCGACGTCAATCCCGAGCCCCAGATGGTGTTCGGCGACCTGGTGAAGGAGATGCGCGAAGGGCTGATCGCACCGGTGTTCTTCGGCTCGGCTCTCTACGATTCCGGCATGGGCCGGCTGCTCAAGGCCTTCCGCCACGAGGCGCCCTCGCCCGAGGCCGCGGCCGCCCGGCTCGGGGCCGATGGCGACAGCATCTACGTCTTCCGCACCCTGCATGGCGGCCAGGCCGGCAGGCTCGCCCTGTCGAGGGTGCTGTCGGGGCGCCTCGGCGACGGCGCCGAGCTGGTGCGTCCGGATGGCGAGAAGGCGCGCGCCTCGGGGCTTTTCCACATGATGGGCGCGGCCACCAGGAAGATCGCCTCGGCCGAGACCGGCGACGTCGTGGCCGTCGGCAAGGTCGAGACGGCGCACCCGGGCGACCTGCTCTCGGCGGACGGCAAGCCGCGGACGGCCAGGCGGCAGCCCGAGCATCGGCGCCCGGTCTATTCGCTGGCCATCCAGCCCAAGGACCGCAAGGACGACGTGCGGCTGACCTCCTCGCTGGCCAAGCTGGCCGAGGAGGACCACGCGCTCGAGATCCGCCAGAACGACGAGACCCACGAGCTGCTGCTCTCGGGCCAGGGCGAGGGTCACCTGAAGATCGCGCTGGAGCGGCTGAAGCGCCGGTATGGCGTGGAGGTCACCACCTCGCGGCCGCGCACGCCCTACAAGGAGAGCATCAAGAAGGCGGTCACCCAGCACGGACGGCACAAGAAGCAGACCGGCGGCCACGGCCAGTTCGGCGACGTCGTCGTCGAGATCGGGCCGGTGGAGCGCGGCGCGGGCGTTCAGTTCTCCGAGAAGGTCACCGGCGGGGTGGTGCCGCGCCAGTGGATACCGGCGGTCGAGGACGGCGTGCGCGACGCCTGCGAGCGGGGCCCCCTGGGCTTCCCCGTGGTCGACGTGAAGGCCTGCCTGATCGACGGTTCCTACCATGCGGTGGACTCTTCCGAGCTCGCCTTCCGCACCGCCGGGCGCATCGCCATGAGCGAGGGCCTCAAGGCCTGCCAGCCCTATCTCCTGGAGCCGATCGACAAGGTGACCATCTTCGCGCCCGCCACCGCCACCTCGAAGATCACCTCGGTGATCTCCGGGCGTCGCGGCCAGATCCTGGGTTTCGAGGGATGGGAGGAGGCGCCGGGCTGGGACCGGATCGAGGGCTATCTGCCCCATGCCGAGCGTCAAGACCTGATCGTCGAGCTGCGCTCGCTGACCCAGGGCCTGGCCACCTACGAGGCCGCCTTCGACCACATGGGCGAGGTCACCGGGCGGCTGGCCGACGAGATCGTCAGCGGCGCGGCCCATCGGGCCGCCTGACGCGGCCATCCGGCGCCTTGCGCGTTTGGCAGACGGCGGCGGCCTCGGGGCCGTCGCCGGGCGCGCGGGCCGTTGACTTGGGCCGCAGCCCACGGCTTCAACACGGACGGCCCGGGATCCTTCCCGAGGACCGTCAATCCAGGGAGGACTTATGGCGCGAGTGGCCCTCGTCACGGGAGGCACGCGCGGTATCGGCCGCGCCATCTCCATCGAGCTGAAGAACCAGGGCCGCAAGGTCGTCGCCAACTACGCCGGCAACGACGCCGCCGCCCGCGCCTTCACCGAAGACACCGGCATCGTCGCCTACAAGTGGGACGTGGGCGACCACGAGGCCTGCCAGGAGGGCGTGGCCAAGGTCGCGGCCGAGCAGGGACCCGTGGAGATCCTGGTCAACAACGCCGGCATCACCCGTGACGGCACGATCATGAACATGACCTTCGACATGTGGCGCGAGGTGATGCGGGTGAATCTCAGCGGCTGTTTCAGCATGGCCAAGGCGGTGTTCCCCGGCATGCGCGAGCGGCGCTGGGGCCGGATCGTCAACATCGGCTCGATCAACGGCCAGGGCGGCCAGTACGGCCAGGTCAACTACGCCGCCGCCAAGTCCGGCATCCACGGCTTCACCAAGGCCCTGGCCCAGGAGGGCGCCCGCTACGGCGTCACCGTCAACGCCCTGGCGCCGGGCTACATCGACACCGACATGGTCGCCGCCGTGCCGCCCGACGTGCTGGAGAAGATCAAGGCCCGCGTGCCGATCGGACGGCTGGGCCGCGCCGAGGAGATCGCCCGCGGCGTCGCCTTCCTCTGCGCCGAGGACGCCGAGTTCATCACCGGCTCGACCCTCTCGATCAACGGCGGCCAGCACATGTATTGAGAGGAGGGGGCGAGCGCCCCCTCCGTCTCGGCGCATGCGCGCCGAGCCACCTCCTCCGCTTCGCGGGTGAGGATCTGGAACCACATGCTCCCCCGCGTGCGGGCGAGCTGTCGCCCCGCGAAGGCGGGGTGACTGAGGGGGCGCAAGGCCATGTCCGATGCTAACGACCGCGCGAGGGTGCTCAGCCTGATCATGGGCGCCTGGCCCGTGCAGGTGATCCATGTGGCCGTCCGGCTGCGTCTGCCGGACCTGATGGCGGAGGGGGAGACCTCCTCGGCGGCGCTCGCCGAGGCGACCGGCTCGCATCCGCGCACCCTGCGGCGGCTGCTGCGCGCCATGGCGGCGCTGGGCCTCTGCCGGCAGGTCGACGAGGACCGCTTCGAGCTCAGCCCGGCCGGCGGCTTCCTGCGCGCGGAGGCCGAGGGCTCGGTGCGCGGGGTGGCGCTGCACTACGGCGAGCGGATCTGGGGCGCGATGGGCCAGCTCGACCAGTCGGTGAAGACCGGACGCCCCTGGCGCATCTCCGGGGCGTCGGGCTTCGAGCACATGGCCTCGGACCCCGGCCAGATGGAGATGTTCCACCAGTCGATGGCCGATCGCACGGCGCCGGCGGCCCGCGACATGCTCCAGGCCTACGACTTCGGCCGGTTCCGGACCCTGATCGACGTCGGCGGCAGCTACGGCGCCCTGCTGGCCGCCATCCTGCGGGCGCGTCCCCAGCTGACCGGCCAGGTGTTCGACCTGCCGGCGCTGAAGCAGGCCTCGACGGCCTATCTCGAGCGGATGGGCGTCGCGGACCGCGCCGGGTTCACCGGCGGCAGCTTCTTCGACCAGATCCCCTCGGGCGCGGACGCCTATCTGCTGAAATCGATCATTCACGACTGGGACGATGAGGAGGCGGTCCGGATCCTGCGCAACTGCGCCGCCGCCGCGGGCGCCGAAGGGCGGGTGCTGGTCATGGACCGGATCGCGCCCGAGCTCGCGGGCGGCGATCCCGACGACCTCACCACCTTCCAGGGCGATTTGATGATGCTCACCGCCAACGGCGGCCTGGAGCGGACGCAGAAGGAATTCCAGGCGATCTACGACCAGGCGGGCCTGCGCCTGGAAGGGGTCACCATAACGGCGACGGGCTTGGCCGTGATGGAGACGAGAACTCATCCATGACCGGCCGATGCGCCGGCTCGGGCGCGTCGGCCTGCGCCTCTTCGATCCGGTGCGTGGCGTGGTCCGTCTCGGGCTCGTCGAGTTCGAAATTCATCGGCGCCGGACCATGCTCGGGCTCGGAGGGGGCGAACATGGCGGGGACGCTCCGCGTCTTGCGCGAGGAGGCGCCGCCCGACGGCCGCTGCAGCGAGGCCAGGATCACCGCCCCGCCGATGGCGACGATCATCCAGCATACGAGGGTGTGGTACTCCGAGAAGGGGCCCAGGCTCAGCTTCGAGAAGTCGAAGTATCTGGCGAAGATCGCCGGCTTCAGCATGCCATAGCCGGTGACGGCTATCGCCGCGCCCGCGACAACGCCCACAATCCGTCCGATCATCGGCCGGTCTCCCCCTTTTGCCCTGAGGCAGCCCGCGCGGGGCCGGGAGTCGGATCAATCACGCTCGCCCCACGCGTGCGCGCAAGGCGCCGAGCTGAGCAATGTCTAGGCAGAATCGCGCCGGTAAGCCCGCTTCGCGGACAGCGCCCGGCGGCCGTCAGATGCGGGCGAGGATGATCTCGGCCCCGGCGGCGGCGGCCTCCGGGGCCAGCGCCAGGGGCTTTTCCACCCGCACCCGGACCCGGGTCACGCGCTCGTCTTCCAGGCACATCTGGCCCAGGCGCTCGGCGAAGGCCTCGACCAGCTGGAAGTGGCCCTCGGCGGCGGTGCGCCGCGCCTTCTCGGCGATGACCTCGTAGTTGACCGTCTCGGCCAGGCGTTCCCAGCCGGTAGCGATGATGTCCATCTCGACGTCGGCCAGCAAAGGCTGGCGGATGCCGTGCTCGTGGGCGTAGACGCCGATCTCGGCCTCCAGCTTCAGCCCGCGCACGAACACCTTCACCCCGGTCATCTTGCCGGGCCGAGGGGCGCCGCTTTCGGACGAGGATGGCTCGGACATGCGGAACTCCTAGTCGCCGACCACGTCGGGCGTTCGCCAGGCGAGGTGCTGGCCGCCGTCGACGGCGATCATCTGGCCGGTGACCTGGCGGGCGTCGATCAGATAGCGGAGGGCGCCGGCCACGTCCTCGGGCGAGGAGCGGCGCTGCAGCGCCACATTGTGGGCCTCGGCTTCGAACTCCTCGGCGGTCTGGTGGATCGAGGGCAGGGTGGGGCCCGGACCGATGGCGTTCACCCGGATGCGGGGCGCCAGCGCCTGTGCCAGCATCTGGGTCGCCGACCACAGGGCGGCGCGGCTCAGGCCGTAGCTGAAGAACTGCGGATTGGGCTTCCAGACCCGCTGGTCCAGCATGTTGACGATCAGGCCCTCGGCGTCCCCGGGCAGGGCGGCGGCGAAGGTCTGGGCCAGCAGGAGCGGCGCGCGCAGATTGGTCTCGATGTGGGCGTCCCACGAGGCGCGCGTCAGGGTCTGGATTCGGTCGTCGCGGAACACCGAGGCGTTGTTGATCAGCAAGGTGACCGGCCCCAGGTCCCGGGCGGCCCGGCCCACCAGCGAACCGGTCTCGGCCTCGTCGGTCAGCTCGGCGGCGACGGGCGCGGCCTTGCGGCCCAGGGCTTCGATCTCGGCGCAGAGCTTCAGGGCGTCGTCCGGCGCTCCGCGATAGTGCGCCGCGATGTCATAGCCGGCTTCGGCGGCGGTCAGGGCCAGCGCCCGGCCGATCCGGCGCGCCGCGCCGGTGATGAGCGCGGTTCCGCGCACGGCCCGGCGGCTCTCAGTCGAAGTGGCCGAACTCGATCTTGTTCAACAGGGCCATCACCACCAGGAAGGCGACGATGCAGATGGCGGCGATGCTCGACATGGGAGGCTCCGGCTCAGGCGCAGGCTGGGGGCCGCTCTAACGAACGGCGGCCCGCGCCGCAAGGCTTGCCCCTTTGGGCGTTCTCGTCCATCAGCCGGCCATGCCGGTCTCCCCCGACTATCGGCCCGATCCCAGGTACATGACCCTGGGCCCCGAGTTCGCCGACGAGGTCGAGCCGGCGGCGTTTCCCGAGACGATCCTGCGCTTCCGCCACGACCCGGCCGCCGCCACGGTGGGGCTGGAGACGCTCTCGGCGGAGGAATGGATCGCCCATTTCGCCCGCTTCGAGCCGCTGCCGGACAACCAGCCCAAGCCCCTGGCCACTCGCTACCACGGCCACCAGTTCCGCGTTTACAACCCCGACCTCGGCGACGGGCGCGGCTTCCTGTTCGCCCAGATGCGCGAAGCGGGGACCGGCCGGCTGCTGGACCTGGGCACCAAGGGCTCCGGCCGCACGCCCTGGTCGCGCACCGCCGATGGCCGTCTGACGCTGAAGGGCGGGGTGCGCGAGGCCCTGGCCAGCGAGATGCTCGAAGCCCTGGGCGTTCCCACCTGCCGGACCTTCTCCCTGATCGAGACCGGCGAAGAGCTGCAGCGGCCCGACGAGCCCAGCCCCACGCGCTCGGCGGTGCTGACGCGCCTGTCGGCCACCAACGTCCGCATCGGTTCCTTCCAGCGCCACGCCTTCCACGGCCGCGCCGACCTGATCCAGACCCTGATCGACCATGTGGTCGAGACCTACTATCCCGACCTCGCCGTCCATGACGGCGCCCAGCGCGCGGCGCCCCTGCTGGCCCGCGTGGTCCAGCGCTCGGCCGAGCTTTGCGCCCGGTGGATGGCCGCCGGCTTCGTGCACGGGGTGCTGAACACCGACAACCTGAACGTCGCCGGCGAGAGCTTCGACTACGGGCCCTACCGGTTCCTGCCGCGCAACGATCCGAACTTCACCGCCGCCTATTTCGACGAGACCGGCCTCTACGCCTTCGGCCGCCAGCCCGAGGCGGTGTTGTGGAACCTGAACCAGCTGGCCGGCTGCTTCGCGATGCTGCAGGACAAGGACCCGCTGGTGGAGGCGCTGCAGGCCTATTCGCCCGCCTACCGCCGCGCCCTGTCCCTCGCCATGGTCCGCCGCCTGGGCCTGAAGCCGCGCACCGAGCAGGAGGACGTGGGGCTGGCCAACCTCGCCTTCCGCGCCCTCGGCGAAGGGGGCGCCGAGCTGAGATGGGAGCCGTTCTTCTTCGACTGGTTCGGCGGCGCCGCTTCCGAGGACCGAGCCATGGGCGGCCCCCGGGCGCATCTCTACTCGGGGGCGGCCGTGGCGGAGCTGCGCGGCTGGCTCGGCGTCTACGAGCCCGACCGGCCCGAGCGGCTCGACCAGCCCTATTTCAAGCGGCCGGAGCCGGAAGAGCTGCTGTACGACGAGATCGAGACGATCTGGGCCCGGATCTCCGAGGCGGACAACTGGTCGGCCTTCGACGAAAAGATCCACAGCATACGCACAATGGGCGCCGCCTGCGGCCTGGCCTAGAGGCGCCTACTCGCCTCTTCGGATAACGCAGATTGCTGAAAACACAGCATTTTTGGTGCAAATTGCCGCACCCCCTCGCCTGTGGATGGAATCGGCTTGAGCCAAGGCCGCGCCCAAGGTTTGCATGGCGGCGGGGCAGGCGTCTCCATACGGGACACGCCTGTAAGTTGGGGGTGACGATGCGGGTACCTACGGGTCCGTTGTTCAAGCCGTTCGATTACGCGCTGATGGTGGGGTTCGCGATGGCGTTCATCATGCTCACCACCTTGCGGCTGGCGTAGCCGGCGCTCAGGCTTCGAAGAAAGAAATCGTCCTGATCTCGATGCTCTGACGCGGCCGTGCGTCCGCCGGGCTGGTCGGATCGTCGAAGGCCGTATGGCCGGTCCATTGCACCCGGCTCGTATCGGAATCGCACAGCTTGAACGCAAGGATCTCGTCCGGCCGCATGCGCGGGACGTAGTACCAGCGATGCCTGGGGCTGTGCTGCAGGTTGAAGCCGCACATGGTCTCGCGACCCGGATCGTCCAGGCCGCCGCGCACTTCGCTGCGGTTCAGGTCGGCCATCTCCACCGTCGACGCGTCGCAGAGCGCCAGCGGCGATTTCTCCACCGTCGTGATCGGCCGCCAGAGGTTGATCAAAACATGCCGGTGGGCGAGCAGCCGTTCGGCCTCCTCGTCGCCGACCACCTGGCGCGTCCACCACCGCACTGTCGGCTCGTCGTAGTCGACGTGGGCGCCGCGGGCGGGCAGGCGGCTGTCGGGCGTGCCCTGGGCGTCGCTGCGGACGATGTCCCCGAAGATCAGCACCCGCGTGGCGCCGGTGATCTCCTTCACCAGCGCCTCGATCTCAGGATAGTAGACCTGCCTGATCTTCTCCGCGCTCGAGAAGTCGGTCAGCGCCGTCGGCTGGTTCAGCACCAAGAAGCCGTTTGTCTCCAGGTCCAGCCGCCCGGCGATCGCCCGCGCGTCGCGGACGACGACCGGATGCTCCTCGGTGGGCCAGTAGGACAGCTCGCGCTTGCCCGGATAGAAGATCGCGGTCTCGCCAGCCACGACATAGGGGATGATGGCGTCGACGGCGCCAGCCTCCGATGCGGCTCCCACGGGGCGTCTCCTCGCTGCTTGGGGCGATGTTAGTTCGCTGGCCGCCGCATTGAAACGGCGCCGCGCCTACAGCGGCAGGGGCTTGCCCAGCTCCCCTGCCAGGTCGCGGATGAACTGCCAGGCCACGCGGCCCGAGCGGGCGCCCCTGAGCTGGGACCATTGCAGGGCCCGACGCTCCAGTTCCGCCGACGCCAGGCCGAATCGCGCGGCGTAGGCGTGCACGGCGTCCAGATAGGCCTGCTGGTCCATGGGCGGGAAGCCGATCCACAGACCGAAGCGGTCGGAGACCGAGACCTCCTCCTCGGCGTCCTCGGCGGCGGCGATCAGGTCGCGATCCTCCTGGTGGCCGCGCGGCATCAGGTGGCGGCGGTTGGAGGTGGCGACCATCATCACGTTCTCGGGCGGGCCCGAGACCCCGCCTTCCAGCGCCGACTTCAGCGACTTGGCCGCCGCCGCGCCCTCCTCGAAGGAGAGGTCGTCGCACAGCACCACGAACCGTTCGGGCCGGCCGCGCAGGCGGTCGAACAGGGCGGGCAGCTCGGACACGTGGTCGCGGTCGATCTCGACCAGCCGCAGGTTCGCGTGGCCCGAAGCGAGCTCCATGAAGGCGGCCTTGGCCAGCGAACTCTTGCCGGCGCCGCGCACGCCCCACAGCAGGGCGTGGTTGAAGGGCAGGCCGCCCGCGAACCGGTGCAGGTTCTCCACGAACCGGCTCTTCTGCGATTCCACGCCGACCAATAGGTCCAGCGCCAGGGCGTAGTCGGGGGCGGGATGGAAGGCGGCCGTCGCGGCCTCGTAGCGGTAGAGCCGCGCCGCGGCGAAGTCGGGAGCGGGCGGCCGGGAAGGGGCCAAGCGCTCCAGGGCCTCGGCGATGCGCAAAAGCAATGGGTCGGCGCCATCCGTCATGGCCGCTTCGTATCGGCAGGCCGGTCTCATTGCAAAAGGGGCCGGTCGCACATAGTTTCCGCGCCACTTGAGACCGAGCCCCCGGGAGCGCCCATGTTCTTCGCCACGCCTGCCATGGCCCAGACGACCACCGCCGCGGGCGGCGCGGCCGGCGGGGGCGCCAACACGCTCCTGGAATTCCTGCCGATCATCGGCATCATGGTGCTGTTCTACTTCCTGATGATCCGCCCGCAGCAGCAGCGGATGAAGCAGCACCAGGCCATGGTCCTGGCGGTGAAGCGGGGCGACACGGTGGTGCTGAACTCCGGCGTCGTGGGCAAGGTGACCAAGGTCGACGACGCGGAAGTGTCGGTCGAGATCGCCCAGGGCGTGAACGTCAAGGTGGTCAAGTCGATGATCTCGGACGTGCGCACCCGCGGCGAGCCGGCGCCGGCCAACGACTCCAAGTCGTGACCTGCGAGGTCCGACGCTCATGATCCGACTTCCCCGCTGGAAGGTGATCCTGGTCATCGCCGCGCTCGTGTTCGGCGTGCTGTTCGCCATGCCCAATGTGCTGCCCAACAGCACGCTGGCGGCCCTGCCGGGGTGGCTTCCGCACAACCGCATCAATCTCGGCCTCGACCTGCAGGGCGGCTCCTATCTGCTCTACGAGGTCGATACCGCCGCGCTGAAGAACGAGAAGCTGACCAACCTGACCGAGGACGTCAGGAACACCTTGCAGCAGAAGCAGATCGCCGCCACCCAGCCGGTGCTGCAGAACGGCGTCGTCGACGTGCGGATCACCGATCCCGGCCAGATCGACACCGCCATCAAGGCCTTCCAGGACCTGGGCGACGCCCTGCCCACCGGAGGGCGCGACGTCATGGTCACCACCGCGCCCGACCAGCACGTCCACCTGGCCCTCTCGGACCAGGCCATGCAGCAGCAGGCGTTCAAGGCGGTCGACCAGAACATCGAGATCATCCGCCGCCGCGTCGACGCGATGGGCACCAAGGAAGCCTCCATCACGCGCCAGGGCACCGACCGCATCGTCATCGAGGCGCCGGGCGAAAGCGATCCGGAGAAGCTGAGAAGCGTCGTCGGCCAGACCGCCAAGCTGACCTTCCAGATGGTGGACGACTCGGTCACGCCCGACGACATCGCCGCCGGCCGCATCCCGCCAGGATCGATCAAGCTGCCCAGCGACAGCGACCCGGGCGGGCTGGTGGTGAAGAAGCGCTCGGTGGTGACCGGCGAGATGCTGGTCAACGCCAGCGCCGGGTTCGATCAGCGCACCGGCCAGCCGGACATCGAGTTCCGCTTCAACGGCCAGGGCACGCGCCGCTTCGGCGAGGTTTCGAGCCAGAACGTCGGCAAGCGCTTCGCCATCGTGCTGGACAACCGGGTGATCTCCGCGCCGGTGATCGAGGGCCCGATCACCACCGGCTCGGGCCAGATCTCCGGCAACTTCACCACCGAGGCGGCCGCGCAGATGGCGCTGCTCCTGAGGTCGGGCGCCCTGCCGGCGCCGATGAAGGTGGTCGAGCAGAACACGGTGGGCGCCGAGCTCGGCGCTGACGCCATCCAGCGGGGCGAGATCTCGCTGGGCATCGGCGCGGTGTCGATCTTCGTCTTCATCATCCTGGCCTACGGCCTGTTCGGCATCTTCGCCGCCTGCGCGCTGCTGCTGAACGCCGTGCTGATGGCCGCGACCCTGTCGCTCACCCAGGCGACCCTGACCCTGCCCGGCATCGCCGGCATGGTGCTGACCCTGGCCGTCGCCATCGACGCCAATGTGCTGATCTACGAGCGGATGCGCGACGAGTCGCGCGCCGGCCGCTCGGTGGTGGCCTCGGTCGACCACGGCTATTCGCTGGCCTATCCGTCGATCATGGACGCCAACCTGACCAGCCTGATCTCGGCCGTCATCATGATGGAGATCGGTTCGGGCGCGGTGAAGGGCTTCGCCTGGACCCTGATGATCGGCGTGATCAGCTCGGTGTTCACCGCCATCCTGGTCACCCAGGTGCTGATCGGCTGGTGGTTCCGCGCGACGCGTCCCAAGAAGCTTCCGATTTGAGATCGACATGCGCTGGCCGCTGATCCGTTACCTGCCGAGCAACACGCACATCGACTTCGTGCGTCTGGCGCCGTTCGCCGCGGCCCTGTCCGCGCTGGCCATCCTGGCCTCCTGCGGCTCGTTCTTCGTGCAGGGCCTCAACCTTGGCATCGACTTTTCCGGCGGCACCGAGATCCAGGTGACGACGCCCGGCCCGGCGCCCATCGGCAAGCTGCGCCAGGCGATGGAGAAGACCGGCGAGTCCGATCCCCAGGTCCAGCAGTTCGGCACGGCCAACTCGGTGATGGTGCGCTTCAAGCCGCTGGCCGGCCAGGACCCGACGACCGCCGCGAAACAGGTGCGCGGCGTGATCGCCCAGCAGTTCCCCGGCATCCGCATCGGCAAGACCGAGACCATCTCCGCCAAGGTCTCGGGCGAGCTGTTCCGCTCGGGCTTCATGGCCCTGGGCATCGCCGTGCTGCTGATGCTGGCCTACATCTGGTTCCGCTTCCAGCTGCAGTTCGGCCTGGGGGCGGTGATCGCCCTGGCCCACGACGTGTTCCTGACCATCGGCATCCTGTCGGCGCTGCAGATCGAGTTCTCGACCAGTTCCATCGCCGCGCTGCTGACGGTGATCGGCTACTCGATGAACGAGAAGGTGATCACCTTCGACCGGCTCAGGGAGAACCTGCGCAAATACAAGAAGACGCCGCTGCGCGAGGTCATCAACCTGTCGGAGAACGAGCGGTTGTCGCGGACCCTGATCACCGGCGCCAGCGCGCTGCTGGCCCTCAGCGGCACCCTGACCATCGGCGGGCCGGCGCTGTTCCCCCTGGTCTTCACCATGGCCTTCGGGATCGTGATCGGCACCTATTCGTCGGTCTATGTCGCCCTGCCGGTGATCCTGCTGTGGGGCGTCAACCGCGGCGACGACGTCGAGATCATCAAGCCCCAGGCCGCGCGGCCCTAGTGTGGTGAATCTGGAGTTCGCAAGATGATTGCGGCCGCGCTGGTGCGAACTTCAGATTCGCAAACCACACTGGAAACATACACTTGCTAGTGTCTTCATCGGATCCGAGTTCGCTCGAGGCTGCAAATCGTGCTTGCGAACTTCGCAACCGGGACACCAGAGGCCGCCACCCATACCGACGCCGGCCCTGATTCTATCTTGCGGTGAGGCTTCAGCCGTCGCACCCTGCGGCATCTTGTCCAGGCGCGCGTCGGCGCGGCCGGACCACCGGGGAACCAAGGGGCTCGCGACATGGGGAACTTCCTGCTGCTCAACTTCCGCAATTGCATCATCGCCGGGTTGATCCTGGCCTTGATCATGATCTGGGGCTTCGGGATGCATAACCCGAACGGCTACGACCAGACCTTCTGGATCGCGGTCGTGCGCTGGATCCACGTCTTCTTCGGCATCCTGTGGATCGGGCTGCTCTACTACTTCAACTTCGTGGCGGCTCGGAAAACGCCCGAGATCCCGGCCGAGCTGCGGCCGGCGCTCAGCAAGTACATCACGCCGGAGGCGCTGTTCTGGTTCCGCTGGGGCGCCCTGGGCACCGTGCTGGCCGGCCTGCTGCTGGCCTATCTGCGCGGCTACATCGTCCAGACCCTGACGCTGGGCTTCGTCGGCACGGAGCCCGGCGCGCACGCCCAGTTCGCCCTGATGGGAATCGGCATGTGGCTGGCGATCATCATGTTCCTGAACGTCTGGGGCATCATCTGGCCGAACCAGAAGATCGTGCTGGGCATCAAGGAAGCGGACGCCGACGCCAAGGCCAAGGCGGCCCGCATCGCCTCCCTGGCCAGCCGCACCAACACCCTGCTGTCGCTGCCGATGCTGACCTCGATGGCGATGTACCAGACGCTGTTCGGCTAGACCGACAGGGAAGTCATTGCGAGCGGGCCCGCTGGCGACGGCGGGCCCGTTTCGATTCCGGGATTGCCGCCGCGCGGCTGAGCCGCTAGCGCCCGGCCATGAGCGATGTCGACGGCGATATGGACGCCCTGGTCCGGCGGGTGGACCCCGACCGCTGGCTGGCCAGCCGGTTCATCGCGGACGCTGAGGCGCGGGCCGACGTCATCGCCCTCTACGCCCTGAACTACGAGCTGTCCCGCGCCGCCGAGGTGGCCTCCCAGCCCCTGATCGGCGAGATGCGGCTGGCCTGGTGGCGCGAGGCTCTGGACGAGATCCATGAGGGCCGACCCGTCCGCCGCCACCCGGCGGCGCTGGCGCTGGACGCGGTGGTGCGCCGCCGCGGCCTGGAGCGGGCGGGCCTGGAAGCCCTGGTCGATGGCCGCCTGCGCGAGTTCGAGCCCTGGCCGCTCGGCGAAGACGAGGTGTTCGACTACCTCGACGCCACCGCCGGCTGCCTGATGACCCTGGCGGCCAGGACGCTGGCGCCGGACAGCCAGGCTGACCTGCGCCCCGCCGCCCGGGCCTGGGGCCTGGCGGGCCTGCTGAGGCGGGGGGGCCGGCTGCCGCCGGGCTGGGACGCCGGCGAGCTGAGGGCGCGGCTGTCCAAAGCGCTCGATGAGGCCAACGCCGAGCTGCAAGGCCTGCCGGTGGCGGCCTTCCCGGCGGCGGCCTACGCGACCCTGGCGCGGCCCTATGCGGCGGGCGGAACTCCCACCGAACTCTCCAAGCGCCTGCGCCTCACCTGGGCGGTGGTGAGGGGAAGGATCTGAACGCCGCCTATTCGGCCGCCTGCAACCGGCTCTGGCCGAGCCATGCGTCGAGCTCCGCCAGGGCCCGGAGGCTCATGGCCTTCTTCTTGGCTCGTCCGCGCTCGGCGGGCGGGAGCTTGGCGCCCTGATCGTCCCGGCGCGGGGCCTCCATGGGCGGCAGCAGGCCATAGTTGATGTTCATCGGCTGGAACGAGCCGCGCCCCTCCGAGAGGTGGCCGCCGGTCACGTGGCCGATCAGGGCGCCCAGCGCGGTGGTCTGCGGCGGCGGCTCCAGCGGCCGGCCCTGCCGTTCCGCCGCCGCGAAGCGGCCGGCCAGCAGCCCCGTGGCCGCGCTCTCGACATAGCCTTCCACGCCGGTGACCTGGCCGGCGAAGCGGATGCGCGGCTCCGTCTTCAGGCGCAGCTGGCGGTCCAGCAGCCGGGGCGAGTTGATGAAGGTGTTGCGGTGCAGGCCGCCCAGCCGGGCGAACTCGGCCTTTTCCAGCCCCGGGATCATGCGAAAGATCTCGACCTGGGCCGAGTGCTTCAGCTTGGTCTGGAAGCCCACCATGTTGAACAGGGTCCCCAGCGCATTGTCCTGGCGCAGCTGCACCACCGCCCAGGGCCGGCGGTCGGGATCGTGGGGGTTGGTGAGGCCCACCGGCTTCATCGGCCCATAGCGCAGGGTCTCTGGTCCGCGCTCGGCCATCACCTCGATGGGCAGGCAGCCCTCGAAATAGGGCACGTGCTCCCAGTCCTTGAACTCCGACTTGGGCCCGTCCAGCAGCGCCTGGATGAAGGCCTCGTAGGCCGGCCTGTCCATGGCGCAGTTGATGTAGGCGGCGGCGTCGCCGGCGGGACCGGGCTTGTCGTAGCGCGACTGGCGCCAGGCCTTGTCCATGTCGATGGACGCGGCGTGCACGATGGGGGCGATGGCGTCGAAGAAGGACAGGGCGTCCTCGCCGGTGCGCTCGAGGATCGCCTGCGCCAGGGCCGGCGAGGTGAGGGGGCCGGTGGCGAT
>JANWHQ010000148.1 GCA_025450315.1 Caulobacteraceae bacterium | reverse complement strand
GGCCTGTTCCCGGCGGATTTCATCGCGGCCCTGGCGGCGCGCGGCATTGCCTGGTTCGCCTGCGCGACGACGCTCGCGGAGGCGCTGGCCGCCGAGCGCGCCGGCGCGTCCGCCATCGTCGCCCAGGGCTTCGAGGCCGGCGGCCATCGCGGCGCCTTCGAGGCCGGGGCGGCCGAGCGCGAGATGGTGGGCCTGTTCGCCCTGATCCCGGCCATCGCCGACCGGGTCCGCCTGCCGATCGTGGCCACCGGCGGCATCGGCGACGGGCGCGGCGTGGCCGCCGCCCTGACCCTGGGCGCCAGCGCCGCGCAGATCGGCTCGGCGCTGCTGCGCTGCCCGGAGGCCCAGACCCATCCGGCCTGGGCCGCGGCGCTGGAGGGCCTGACGCCGGAACAGACCCAGCCGACCCGCGCCTTCTCCGGCCGCCTGGGACGGGCCGTGGCCAACGACTACGTCCGCGCCGCCGCGGACGCCGAGGCCCCGGCCCCCGCGCCCTATCCGGTGCAGCGCGGCCTCACCGCGGCCCTGCGCCAGGCCGCGGCGGCCTCGGGCGATCCCGGCCGCATGCAGATGTGGGCCGGCCAGGCCGCCGGCTTCGCCCGTGAGGAGCCGGCCGGGGATTTCGTCCAACGCCTCTGGGCCGAGGCCGAGGCGCTGCTCGCTTGATCGGCCCCGCCTGCGCTATCGTCCGCCGATGACCGACACCCCGATCCCCAACGTCATCGCCGAGCGGATGGCCCATTCGCCCCAGGGCCAGGCGCTGGGGCTGGCGCTGGTCAGCGCCCACCCGGCCCTGATCCTGAAGGTTCCCTACCGGCCCGAGCTGGTCGGCGATCCCGACACCGGGGTCATCGCCGGCGGGGTGGTGACCACCCTGCTGGATTTCGCCTGCGGCTGGGCCACCGCCCTGGCGCTGACCGAGGCGACCTCGATCGCCACCCTGGACCTGCGCATCGACTACATGCGCCCCTCGCGGCCGGGGCTGGACATCCACGCCACCGCCCACTGCTACAAGCTGACCCGCACGGTCGCCTTCCTGCGGGGCGTGGCCTACGACGAGGATCCGGAAGATCCGGTCGCCGCCGCCCAGGCCGCCTTCATGCTGGATTCCAACGCCGGCCGGGGACCCGGCGCCAACCTGGAGCCGCCGCGGCCGCGCGGGCGGAGGCGCCCATGAGCCCCGGCCAGGACGAGCTGGACGCCATCCTGGCGCGCATCCCCTACGCCCGCTTCCTGGGCGTCCGGGTCGAGCTGCACGGCGACGAGATGACCGCGGTGCTGCCCTATGCCCCCCGCCTGATCGGCAACCCCAGCCTGCCGGCCCTGCACGGCGGGGTGATCGGGGCCTTCATGGAGATGACGGCGGTGCTGCAGCTGTCGATCCTCGAGACCCTGGAGCGCCAGCCCAAGACGGTGGACGTCTCCATCGACTATCTGCGTTCGGGACGGCCCCAGGACACCTACGCCCGCGCCCTGATCAAGAAGGCCGGCCGGCGGATCGCCAACGTCCAGGTCGAGGCCTGGCAGGAGACGCGGGCCGCGCCCATCGCCGCCCTGCGCGGTCACTTCCTGCTGACGCCGCGGGGCGCCGAGGCCGGGTGAGCGGCCGGCGCCGGCGCCGGAACCTGGATGCTCTTCAGATAGGCGACGATGTCGTCGACGTCGGCGGCGTCGAAGCGGAACTGCGGCATCTCCGCATGGCCGGTGACGATGCCCTCGGCCAGGGCTTCCTCCAGGTCCTCGATCGGGTAGCGCCGGCCGAGCTCGCGGAACGGCGGGGCGTCGGGATTGCGGCTGGCGCCGGTGCGGCCGGTGGCGTGGCAGGCGCTGCAGGCCTCGGTCACCAGCAAGCCGCCGCGCGCCGCCGAGCCGGCATGGGCCACGCCTGACGCCGCGATCGCCGCGACGATCGCCAGAGCCGCCGATCCCCTGCGCATGAGCCGTCCCCCAGTCTCGCATGATCCTGGGGCAGGGCGCCGCCGGCGACATTGAGCCAGATCAAACCGGCACATGAACAAGCTGTAATCTTATTACGATCAGTTCATTTCTTTAAATCGGCGTCATGACCAAGACTTAACGTGAGTATTCGGGCGCGATTTTGTACATCCTCCTCACACCGAGTTCACCACCGCCCCGCCCGAAAGGATCATCCCATGAACACCCTGATCGCCAAGATCACCAACGTCTCGTTCCTGGCCGTCGCCGCCCTGCCGATCATCGCGCTGGGCTTCGCCCACGCCGAACCCGCCGCGATCAAGCTGTCCGACCTCAACATGTCTCGGCCGGCCGACGTGCGGACCCTGGACGCCCGCGTCGATCACGCGGCCAACAAGGTCTGCGCCACCGGCCCGGAGGTCCGCGACCTCGACCGGTTCGACGCCTGCCTGAAGGCCGTCCGCGCCGAGGCCATGGACAAGATCCCGTCCAGCCAGGCCCAGGCCCGCACCGTCAGCCCGGCCGTCGGCTGACCCCCGCCCCCGAGCGGGCAGGCATCGCCTCCGACCCCACGCCTGCCCCCGTTTGGCCGGCCGTCTCCCCCGGGACGGCCGGCCTTTTTCGTGTCAGGCTCCCAGCAGGTCGGCTATCAGTCCGGCGAAGATCCACAGTGGGAGGACGCGTGATGTCCGATGCAGTCGCCACGGCCCGGCCAGACGCGGGCGTGCGCAAGGTCAAGGGCCGGATCAGCTACATCAAGCCGATGGCCGAGCGGCCGCGCTTCTACGCCAACGACCACTCCCGCGACGTGCTGGACCTGGACCCGCGCACCGTCGAGATCGAGGACGCCCGCAGCTGGCCGGTCCCGCCCGACCTCGACCGCGAAGGCTTCATGCTCACCCGCCACCGGAGCGCGGTGGCCGACTTCCGCGACGCCGAGGCGGTGGCGCGGCTGCATCCGGCCGAGATCGAGAAGCTGCTGCTGGAGGTGACCGGGGCTGACCGGGTGGTGGTCAACGGGACGGGCGTGCTGCGCTTCGGCGAGAGCTCCCCCGACGCCGGGCGGCTGAACAACTCCTTCCCCGCCCGCTTCATCCACATCGACTGCTCCGACAAGACCGCCGCCCAGTTCGCCGAGCGCAGCCGGCCCAAGGACGTCGACCGGCCGGTCAGGCGGGCCTGCGCCTACAACGTCTGGCGCGTGCTCTCCCCGCCGCCGCAGGACATCCCCCTGGCCGTCTGCGACGCCCGCTCGTTCGGGCCGGAGGACCTGGTGGAATCGGACTCCGTCTTCGACGTGAAGGACGCGCCGGAGTGGTCGTTCGAGAGCTGGCTGGTGAAGTTCAACCCGCGCCACCGCTGGGTCTATTTCTCGGACATGGACTCAGGGGACGCCCTGATCTTCAAGACCAACGATTCCGATCCTTCCAAGGCCCACAACGTCCCCCACTCGGCCTTCGACGACCCCTCCTGCCCCAAGGGCGTGCCAACCCGCACCTCGATCGAGATGCGGGCGACGGCCTACTGGTTCGAGTAGTCAACTCAATCACCGTCATGGCCGGGCCTGTCCCGGCCACCCATGAACACCGAATTCCAAGGGTCCTCGCGGGGCGCGGTGTGCATGGGTTCCCGGCACAAGGCCGGGAATGACGGTGTAACGAAGCCAAAGTTGCAGCCCGCCGCCGGCTCCTGTAGGCCCCACGGCCATGTATGAAGGGCTGTCCCACCTCGCCCGCCAGGCCAAGTCCTGGCCGTTCGAACAGGCGCGTTCGCTGCTGGAGCGGATCCTGCGCGTGCGGCTCACCGACGCCGAGCGCGACCTGGCCGCCGCGCTGATCGCCCAGGGCAAGGTGGACGAGGCGATCGCCGCCTTGCCGGCGCTGCACAAGCCCGTGGTGTTCCAGTGCGGCTACGGCGCCTCGGGCCTGCCGCACATGGGCACCTTCGGCGAGGCGGCCCGCCCGACCATGGTGCGCAACGCCTTCCGCGCCCTGACCGAGGACGCCATCCCCACGCGCCTGATCGTCTTCTCCGACGACATGGACGGGCTTCGCAAGATCCCCGACAACGTGCCCAACCGGCATATCCTGGAAGAGGACCACGACAAGCCGGTCACCAGCGTGCGCGACCCCTTCGGCGAGTACGAGAGCTTCGGGGCCCACAACAACGCCCGGCTCAGGGCCTTCCTGGACGGCTTCGGCTTCGACTACGAGTTCATGTCCTCCACCGCCTGCTACCGCGGCGGCCGCTTCGATCCGATGCTGCTGCGGGCGCTGGAGCGGTTCGAGCAGATCCAGGCGGTGATGCTGCCGACGCTGGGCGAGGAGCGGCGGGCCACCTATTCGCCCTTCCTGCCGATCAGCCCCAAGACCGGCCGGGTGCTGCAGGCGCCGACGCTGGAGCGGCGCCTGGACCGCGGCGCCATCGTCTTCCGCGACGAGGACGGCGCCCTGACCGAGGTCCCGGTCACCGGCGGGGGCGTTAAGATGCAGTGGCGGCCCGACTGGGCCATGCGCTGGACGGCGCTGGAGGTCGACTACGAGATGTCGGGCAAGGACCTGGTCGACTCGGTGAAGGTCTCCAACCGGATCTGCCGGATCCTGGGCGGCGAGCCGCCGGAAGGCTTCCACTACGAGCTCTTCATGGACGAGCACAACCAGAAGATCTCCAAGTCCAAGGGCAACGGCCTGACCATGGAGCAGTGGCTGCGCTACGGCGCGCCCGAGAGCCTCGCCTACTACATGCAGCAGTCGCCCAAGTCGGCCAAGCGGCTCTATTTCGACGTCATCCCCAAGGCCACCGACGAGTACCTGCAGCAGCTCGACGCCCTGCATCGCAAGGCGGCAGAGACCGACGAGCCGCAGCTCGACAACCCCGCCTGGCACGTCCACGGCGGCGCCCCGCCCGCCCAGGGCTCGCCGGTGTCCTTCAGCCTGATGCTGAACCTGGTCTCGGCGGCCGACGCCTCGACCAAGGAGATCCTCTGGGGCTTTTTGGCCCGCTATATCCCGGGCGCGACGCCCGAGAGCCAGCCGCTGCTCGACCGGCTCGCCGACTACGCCCTGAACTACTACGAGGACTTCGTCCGGCCGAACAAACGCTTCCGGGCGCCGGACGCGCGCGAGCGGGCGGCGATGGAGGCCCTGCTGGGGCGGCTGAAGGCCCTGCCGGCCGGCTGCCAGGACGCCGAGCTGATCCAGAACGAGGTCTACGCCGTCGGCAAGGACGCCGGCTTCGAGCCGCTCAGGCTGTGGTTCCAGGCGCTTTACGAGGTGCTGCTGGGCCAGAGCCAGGGGCCGCGCTTCGGCTCCTTCGCCGCCATCTTCGGCTTGCCCGAGACCATCGCCCTGATCGAGCGGGCCCTGGCCGGCGAGCTGATCGCCGCGTGAGCCGATGACCGACGTCTTCTCGCCGGAGAAGCGCTCGGACGTCATGCGTCAGGTGAAGGCCAAGGGGACCTCGCCCGAGCTCAAGGTGCGGGGGCTGCTCTGGGGCATGGGCCTGCGCTACCGGCTGCACCGCAAGGACCTGCCCGGCGCGCCCGACATCGTGCTGCCGGGGCGCAGGCTGGCGGTGTTCGTGCACGGCTGCTTCTGGCACGGCCACGACTGCACGCGCGGCGCGCGCGTGCCCAAGCAGAACCGGCCCTATTGGACGGCCAAGGTCGAGCGCAACCGCCAGCGCGACACGCGGGTCCAGGCCGAACTCGCGGCCAGGGGCTGGACGCCGCTGGTGGTCTGGGAATGCGAGCTGAAGGACGCCGGCGCGCTGAAGGCGCGGCTGGATGACGCGGTCCGGCCCGGCCGGAATTAACCAAGCCTTACCCACAATCGGCGTCTCTTCCCCTGCGCAGGATCAGGGGATTCCGCCATGGACTTCGGCGAGACCATCGTCAGCTCGGGCCTCGAGGCGATCGAGGACGTGATCAGCCACGGCTACCATCTGCTGGGCGAGGTGGTGGATCCCGCCGCCGCCGCCGCGCTGCTGGCCGACGTCCGCGCCCTGCGCCGCTTCGACGGGAGCCTGTTCCTCACCGAGGCCGAGTTCGACGCCGATCCCCAGTACAAGGGGGTGAACCCCAGGCCCGGCTGCAACCTCCTGGAACGCTTCGAGGACCGCATGGGGCTGGTGGAGGCCGAGCCGCGCCTGGTCTCGGCGCTCTCCGCCCTGCTCGGCCCCGGCTACGAGATCCTGGACAGGAAGCTGGTCTGCGGCGTGCCGGCCAGCGCGGTGCCCGAGTGGCTGAAGGCGCGCATCCACGGCAATCCGGTCAACAACCTCGGCGCCTACGTCCGGCCCGAATACCGCGACGTCACCTATTTCTACGGCATCGACTTCCACCAGGACCTGATCGACCACCCCGCGCGCGAGGCCGATTTCCTCACCCTCTACGTCTATCTGCACCAGGTGGAGCATCACGACGCCCCGCTGTTCCTGCTGGAGAACAGCCACCAGTTCGGCGCCACGGTGTTCCCGCACCGGCTGAAACGCGAGTGGGAAGGCTACTGGAGCTATGGCGACGGCCGCGGCCAGGAATGCCGGGCG
>JANWHQ010000147.1 GCA_025450315.1 Caulobacteraceae bacterium | reverse complement strand
GTTGGCGGTGGACGGGCCGGGGGCGCCCGAGGCGGCGTAGCCCAGCTCATAGCGGCCCTGGGGCGAGACGCTCACCGCGGCGAAGAAGTCGTCGGCGGCCAGCCGGCCGGGCGAGGGATCGAGGCTGAGCAGCGAGGCGGCGGCGAGCCCGGTCTCCAGGCGGCGGGCGCGCAGCACCGGTCGGCCCTGCCCATCCACCAGCAGGACGTCGCGCAGCTCGAAGCCCAGCGAATGGGAGGCGTCGTACCAGGCGATCTCGACGGCGCCCACGCGGGCGTGACCGCCGCGCACGGCGCCGGCCAGCCAGCGCTCGGCCACCGGCCGGAAGGCGTCGGCGGCGATATGGCCCTGCGACAGCCGCCAGGCGGTGAAGCCGGCGACCAGGATCGCCCCCGCCGCCAGCCCCACCAGGGCCGCCGAGACATGTCGGATGGCTGGTCTCAGCAAGCTGCGATACCCCTCCCCCGACCCAGGACGCGCTCGATTGTCCGGCTTGGCGATTTGGCCGATTGACCCCCATAGTCCGGGTCCGGTCCGACCAGGAGGTTACCATGGCCGCCGCCCCGCAGCCCGGCGACAAAGCGCCCGACTTCGTCCTGCCCAGCGACGCCGGCGGCGACATCCGCCTGGCCGACCTGAAGGGCCGCACCGTGGTCCTCTACTTCTATCCCAAGGACGACACCTCCGGCTGCACCAGCGAGGCGAAGGGCTTCACCGAGGCGCAGGCCGATTTCGACGCCATCGGAGCGGTCGTCGTCGGCGTTTCCAAGGACAGCGTCAAAAGTCACGGCAGGTTTCGCCAGAAGTACGGACTGTCGGTTCGACTCGGCTCCGACGTCGAGGGGGAGATGATCCAGCGCTACGGCGTCTGGGTTGAAAAGAGCATGTACGGCCGCAAGTACATGGGCATCGAACGCGCGACCTTCCTCATCGACTCCTCGGGCGTCATCCGGAACGTGTGGCGCAAGGTCTCGGTGACGGGCCACGTCCAGGAGGTCCTGGCGGCGGCGCGGGGGCTATCGGCCAAATAGGGCGAGGACGAGGCGGCGGCCGGCCCGCGTCACACCGGCTCGCCCTTCCGGCCCGCAAAACCTGCGCCGTCATTCCCGGCTGGAGCGCGCAGCGCGGAAGGCCGGGAACCCATGAACACCGAGCGCCCGAAATCGTCTCCGACAGCGGTATTCATGGGTTCGCGGGACAAGCCCGCGAATGACGGTGAGAAAGGGGAGCGGCCGCGACCTACGCGATCCGCCCTAGCCTCGCTTCAGCGCCTTGCGGCCCGGATAGACCGCCTGATCGCCGAGCTGCTCCTCGATGCGCAGCAGCTGGTTGTACTTGGCCAGCCGGTCCGAGCGGGACAAGGACCCGGTCTTGATCTGACCGCAGTTGGTGGCGACGGCCAGGTCGGCGATGGTGGAATCCTCGGTCTCGCCCGAACGGTGCGACATCACCGCGGTGTAGGCGGCCCGGTGGGCCATGTTCACCGCGTCCAGGGTCTCCGACAGGGTGCCGATCTGGTTGACCTTGACCAGGATGGAATTGGCCAGGCCCTTCTGGATGCCCATGGCCAGGCGCCTGGGGTTGGTCACGAACAGGTCGTCGCCCACCAGCTGGATCTGGCCGCCGAGCTTGTCGGTCAGCAGCTTCCAGCCCTCCAGGTCGTCCTCGGCGCAGCCGTCCTCGATGGTGACGATCGGGAAGTCACGGACCAGCCCTGCCAGGTAGTCGACCATGCCGGCCGGATCGAGCGTCTTGCCCTCGCCCTGCATCACGTACTTGCCATCCTTGAAGAACTCGGTGGAGGCCGCGTCCAGGCCCAGCACGAAGTCGGTCCCGGCCCGGTAGCCGGCCGCCTCGCCGGCCTTGATGATAAATCCCAGGGCCTCGTGCGCGGTCTCGAGGTTCGGGGCGAAGCCGCCTTCGTCGCCGACGTTGGTGTTGTGGCCGGCGGCCTTCAGCGCCGACTTCAAGGCGTGGAAGATCTCCGAGCCCATGCGCAGGGCGTCCGAGAAGGTGTCGGCGCCCACCGGCAGGACCATGAACTCCTGGATGTCGATCGGATTGTCGGCGTGGACGCCGCCGTTGATGATGTTCATCTGCGGCACGGGCAGGACCTCGGCCCCGACCCCGCCGACGTATTTGTAGAGCGGCAGGTCGGCGCTGATCGCCGCCGCCTTGGCCGCCGCCAGGCTGACGCCCAGGATGGCGTTGGCGCCCAGCCGGCTCTTGTTGGGCGTGCCGTCCAGCTCGATCATCAGGGAATCGATGCGGCGCTGGTCCTCGGCGTCCTGCCCCGACAGGGCGTCGAACAGCTCGCCGTTCACCGCCTGCACGGCCTCCTGCACGCCCTTGCCGCCATAGCGGTTCTTGTCGCCGTCGCGCTTCTCGACCGCCTCGTGCGCGCCGGTGGAGGCGCCGGAGGGCACGGCCGCCCGGCCGAAGGAGCCGTCCTCGAGGGTGACGTCCACCTCGACCGTCGGATTGCCGCGGCTGTCCAGGATCTCGCGGCCGGTGATGTCGACGATCTCGGTCATGTTCGCCCCTTGGATTGGATGGCGCCGGGCATAGCGCACCGGCCGCGCGCCCTCCACCCCCTGCAACTTTCCTCCAGGCGGCGCATATTCACCCCATGAGCGCCGATCGCGCCGCATCCGGCCCGCCAGAGGGCGCCCGGGCGGACTGGACCATCGACCAGGACTGGGCCCGCTACACGCCGGCGGAACACCAGGTCTGGGTCACGCTCTACGAGCGCCAGGCCGCGCTGCTGCCCGGCCGCGCCTGCGACGAATTCCTGAAGGGGCTGAAGGCCCTGGACCTGCACGGCCAGGGGATTCCCGACTTCCGCGAGCTGAACGCCCGCCTGAACGCCCTGACCGGCTGGACGGTGGTCGCGGTGCCGGGCCTCGTGCCCGACGAGGTGTTCTTCGACCATCTGGCCAACCGGCGCTTTCCCGCCGGGCGCTTCATCCGCCGGCCCGACCAGCTCGACTACCTGGAGGAGCCCGACATCTTCCACGACGTCTTCGGCCACGTGCCGATGCTGACCGATCCCACCTTCGCCGACTACATGACGGCCTATGGCGAGGGGGGCCTTCGGGCCCTGCGCCTCGGGCGGCTGGCCAACCTGGCGCGGCTCTATTGGTACACGGTGGAGTTCGGGCTGCTGCAGACGCCGAGGGGCCTCAGGATCTATGGCGCCGGCATCGTCTCCTCGCACGGCGAGACCGAGTTCAGCCTGGAGGACCCCTCGCCCAACCGCCTGGGCTTCGACCTGATCCGGGTGATGCGCACGCCCTACCGGATCGACGACTACCAGCAGGTCTATTTCGTGCTGCCCTCGCTGCAGCGGCTGCTGGACGACACCCTGCAGGACTTCGCCCCGATCTACCGCCGCCTGGAGGCGCTGGCGGACATCGCCATCGAGGCGATCACCCCCGCGGACCAGGTCTTCACCCGCGGCAGCCAGGCCTACGCCAAGGCCCACATCGCCTAGGGCCGGCGAGGCGATCCCCCCGGCGAGCGGAGGTTCCAGACTTTTCAGTGGAGTGAGAGGCGGACCTGCGATCTTGCCGCTCCTCCCGGCCCCCGACGCGGGGCCGACCTGTCCTGGATCCCCCGAGTTCTCAAACGAAGTGCAACACTCTGTGCTGGAGGTGTTGCGACGGGCCGTTCTTTCGTCGTCGCCGTCACGGCCGACAAGCGGACGTCGCCAAGCGCCGTTCGGGGCGGGACGCGGTCATGGGCTTGGCCCCGGCAATGGTCCGTTCGCTCGCCGCCCTGGTTGATCGTGGCGGTCCCTATTCCTTCACCCGTCGATCCCTGCGGAGGCCCAAGGCGCCCTCGCCGATGCCGAAAGACTCCCCAAAGCCGAGAAGGGCCTCTTCGAGCACCGACAGTTTCAAATGATAGGTGATGGTGCTGGCTTGCTTGATGGCCTCGACGAGGTCGGCCTCGCGCAGCACCGCGAAATGTCCCGACATGGTGGGCTTGGACACCGCAAAATGACTGGCCAGATCGCCCGCGGTCATGGGCCGCTCCCTGAGCAGCTTCAGGACCTGGCGCCGCGTCGGATCGGCCAAGGCTTTGAACACCGAATTCATATTTGACATTTAGGCAATTACCGAAATAATGTCCACTCCTGATTGGAGGCGGGCGATGGATTTGGATCGCAAGATTGGCGCGCTGATCTTCTTGGGGGGTCTTCGTGGCCATGGTCGTGGCTGCCGCCTTGGCGACCTTCGAGCGGCCGGCAGGCGCCTGGCTGGCTCCGTTCGGGCGCGGCCGGCTACCGCCCTACGGGCTCTTCGAAGCACCCGCCGCGCTGCTGCTGAATTGGGTGTTCTGGCGGGTCCGGTTCCGAATTCTGAAAGGGCCCCCGAGCGCGATCCAGAGGATGCAGCGGTGGAGCGATGTATGGCTCGCCGGGATGGCGATCCTGCTTGCAACCCTGGAGACGACGATGATCGCGGCGACCTATGGCTTGTTCGGACCGTGGGGGGCCGAGCCGATCGTGCGGGTCATGTTCGTCGCTGCAGCGTTCCTGATGATCGTCGGCGGAAACAGCGGCGCCAAGTTCCTGGTCTTCAAGTCGGCGGACCGGCCGGCGTCGCCCCAGCGGCAAGCCATCCACCGATTTGGGGCCCTCATCCTGGTTATCAGCGGCGCGCTTCTGGCGCCCCTTAGCCTTGTTCTTCCCTTCAGAGATGTTCCGATCGGCTGGATGATCGGGATGATCACCATTGTCCTGCTCTTCGCAGGCCGATCCATCGTCGGAGTGCTGGGCGCTCAAAGATCGCACTGACCTGCGGCCAAGACCCCGGGGTGCAGACGCGCTGGAGGACCGCAGGGGTGATGGAACGCGGACGTTCAAATTATGGGACCTATATATCGCCGCCGCCGAATGGTCTGTCGCATCAAGCGCAAATGAAACGCGTGAAAGCTCAGGAGGAGAAGCGCCAAGAGAATGTTGATCGGTACGACAAGGTGTTCCTGACCAGGCTTCGCCCTTCCGAAGGCTGTCAGAGCTACGGTTGCGCTTAGGCAGACCACGGCAAGCGCAGGCGTAAATGCTAGGGCAATCGGCCGTGGCGCGGTCCACGTGACCCTGCCATCCAGCCACCACTGCATCGGCAGGCGAGGGTCGGCTTCAAAGCGGCGGTTTGCACGCAACGACATCGCAACGAGAAGCGCCACGGTGAATACAGCGACGACCAAGTTGACTATTAGGTCTGTCACGAGCCCTCCGATCCGCACAAGGCTAAGCCGAATGGAGGAAGGTCGGCAACGGGTCGCAGCCGGTCCCGAGCACCCGGCCGGAAACTCGCCGTCCGGAGCCGACCTCGGCGTTCCGCCAGGAAGCGGACGCCGCCAAGCGCCGTTCGGGGCGGAAAACCGACCTTACCTCCCCGCGAAGCGGCGGGAGGTGAGAACACAAAGTATCCAGGCCCGGAAGCCGACCCCGGCCGCGCAGGGTCATGGGGGCGCGACCGAGGCGGTGGGCGGGCTCCCTATCCGTAGAAGCCCTTATGCGCGCACGCTTAGGCGACGGACCGGAATGGCGGTGGGCCGAGGGCGCTGCGAAAGTCTCTCAACTTCAGGAGAGAGACCGATGCTCCACACCACCGACTTCAGGCCCGCCGTCCGCCCCGCGGTCGTCTCCAAGGCCCACGCGAGCGACACCCAGTACCTGCGCCTGGATCCGAACGGATCGGCGCTGTGGGTGGCCGACCCCGCCCGGGCGACGGCCTTCGACTCCATGCGCGAAGCGACCCGAATGGCCATGAGGCTGCCGGCGGCCGAACGCGCCTTCGGCCTGCCGCTCGAGGTCGAGCTCGACACCTACGACTACGCTCGCCTGCACTAGCCGGGACAGCCCAGATGTTCCTGGTCGCGATCAGCGCCGCGGTCATGGCGGCCGCCCTGCCCGCCCACGCCGGCGGCCTGCCGCTCGAGCGCGGCTCCTACGTCGACGCGAACACCCCCTGCCGGGACGCGCCGACCTCGGCCCGAAGCTGGTACGGCGGATCCGGTTACGTGATCCAGGCGCCGCACGCCCATTGCGAGGCCGTCCACGTCCGGCGGCGCAGCTCCAGCGTGTTCGAGGTGATGGAGACCTGCCGCGACGAGTCCATGCCCCACAGCGACTACCGCATCACCGAACGGATCAAGGTGATCGATCCGATGGAGTACCTCGTCCGCAACAATTTCGGCCGCTTCCACGCCCGGCTCTGCCGTTAGAGCGGGCCTTGAATCGACGCGCGCTCCGTTCCGAAAACCGGTTCCCACTTTTCGGAACGCGCTCTAGGGAAGCAGCACCGCCGCCCCTTCCAGACGCCCCGCCCGAAGATCGTCCAGCGCCTCGTTGGCCTGCTCCAGGGGATAGGTGGTGACGTGCGTGGCGACCCCGGCCTCGGGCGCCAGCTCCAGGAAGGCATGGGCGTCGGCGCGGGTCAGGTTGGCCACCGAGAGGATCTGCCGTTCCTCCCAGAGCCAGGCGTAGGGGAAGCTCGGGATGTCGGACATGTGGATGCCGGCGCAGACCACCCGGCCGCCCTTCTTCACCGCCCTCAGCGCGGCGGGGACCAGCTCTCCCACGGGCGCGTAGATGATCGCGGCGTCCAGCAGCTCCGGCGGCGCCTGGTCCGAACCGCCGGCCCAGTCCGCCCCCAGCGAGCGGGCGAAGGCCTGCCCGGCGGCGTCGCCCGGCCGGGTGAAGGCGAACACCCTGCGGCCCTGCCAGCGCGCCACCTGCGAAATGATGTGGCCCGCCGCGCCGAAGCCGTAGATCCCGAGCGTCCCGCCCTCGCCCGCCATCACCAGCGAGCGCCAGCCGATCAGCCCGGCGCAGAGCAGCGGCGCCTCCGCGGCCGGCTCGGCCGCCGCGTCCAACGGATAGGCGTAGTCGGCGTCGACCAGCACATGGCTCGCGAAGCCGCCGTCGCGCGTGTAGCCGGTGAATTCTGGGCGATCGCAGAGGTTCTCGCGGCCCGAGCGGCAGTAGGGGCAGACATGGCAGGCCCGCCAGAGCCAGCCGACCCCGACCCGCTGCCCCGCTTGCAGGCGCGTCACGCCCTCGCCCAGCCTGTCGACCACGCCGACGATCTCGTGGCCCGGCACGAGCGGCAGCCTGGGGTTCGGCAGCTCGCCGTCGACCACGTGCAGGTCGGTGCGGCAGACCCCGCAGGCCAGCACCCTGAGCACCGCCTGGCCGGGCCCCGGCTGCGGGTCGGGCCGCTCGACGAGCTCCAGCCGCCGGCCGGCCTCGGGCAGGATCATGGCGCGCATGGCAGGCCTCCTGAGCCCCGCGCGGCGCGGGCGATCAGCGCTTGTGGCCGACGGCCCAGATGGCCCGGGGCTTGTGCGGGTTGTGATAGTACCACCGCTCGGCCGTCACGCCCCGGTCGGCCAGGAGCCGCACCAGGAAGTCGTAGCCGATATAGACCCCGCTCCAGTGGTCCTGTTCCTTGCGCTTGTAGGGCCCCACCCTGCTGGGGCGGAAATGCAGCGAATAGGTCTCGAAGTTCTCGGTGCGGTAGCCCGCGTCGGGGCCGGCCTTGAAGTCCTCGCAATTGACCTGGATGGCCAGGGCGCCGCCCGGCTTCAGCATGCGGCACATCTCGTCCAGCGCCGTGATGTAGCGCTCCAGCGAGGAGATGTGCTGGAGCACCGAGTAGGAATAGACCAGCACCGCCTGCGCCGACGGCGCGGCGCACCGCCCGGCCTCGTCCAGCAGCCAGGTCGCCGACGCCTCGGGCACGAGCTTGCGGCAGTGCTCCAGCATGGTGGGCGAGATGTCGATGCCGGCGCAGGGATGGCCGCTGTCGATCACCGCCTTCATGATCCGCCCGGCCCCGCAGCCGTATTCCACCACCGGCCCCTCGGGATCCAGGCCCTCCAGCAGCGGCTTCAGGTGGGCGTCGAACAGCCGCCGCCCCTTGGCGAAGAAATCGTCCAGCTGTCCGGGCGAGAAATCCGTCGGCGCCGCCTCGGACATGCAGGGCGTGGTCATGATGGCCAGGAGCGGATTCTCCTGGGCCTTGGCTTCCCAGTCCGCGTCCAGCCAGTGCTCGGGCCGCCGATAGCGCTCCGCCATGCCGTCTCCGTTCGGGCTCGCCCGCCCTCATAGCCCGGCCGGCGGGCCGGAGGAAATGTGTCATGCGCGCCCGGACGCCGCGACCGGTCAGGGTTTCGGCGTGTTGGCCTCCAGCTCGTCCAGCCACGCCTTGGCGCCGGCGTCGGAGGGCGCGCGCCAGTCGCCCCTGGGGGAGAGCGAGCCGCCGGAGGACATCTTGGGGCCATTGGGCATGGCCGAGCGCTTGAACTGGCTCTGGGCGAAGAAGCGGCGCAGGAACACCTCCAGCCACTGGCGGATCTCGCCGTAGTCGTAGGCGCGGCGGTCGGCGCCGGGGACGTTCTGCGGCCAGCGTCCGCGCGCCGCGTCGCCCCAGGCGTTCAGCGCCAGCCAGGCGACCTTGGACGGCCGGAAGCCGTAGCGGGTCAGGTAGAACAGGTTGAAGTCCTGCAGCGCATAGGGCCCGACGATCGCCTGGGTCGACTGGATCGCCCCGCCCTCGCCCGCCGGCACCAGCTCGGGCGAGATCTCGGTGGCCAGGATGTCCATCAGGAGCTTCGCGGTTTCCCCGTCCACGTCGCCGGACTCGGCCACGAAGCGGATCAGGTGCTGGATCAGCGTCTTGGAGACCGAGGCGTTGACGTTGTAGTGGGACATCTGGTCCCCGACGCCATAGGTGCACCAGCCCAGCGCCAGCTCCGACAGGTCGCCGGTGCCCACCACCAGGCCGCCGTGCTGGTTGGCCAGGCGGAACAGGTAGTCGGTCCTCAGCCCCGCCTGCACGTTCTCGAAGGTGACGTCGTAGACCTTTTCGCCCTTGGCGAAGGGGTGGCCCATGTCGGCCAGCATCTGCCGGGCGGCCGGTCGGATGTCGACTTCGCCGGAGGTGACGCCCAGGGACGCCATCAGCGCCAGGGCGTTGGCGCGCGTGGACTTCGAGGTCGCGAAGCCGGGCAGGCTGTAGGCCAGGACGTTGGACCTCGGCAGGCCCAGCCGGTCCATCGCCCGCACCGCCACGATCAGGGCCTGGGTGGAGTCCAGGCCGCCCGAGACCCCGATCACGGCGTGCCTGACGCCCGTGGCCTCCAGCCGCTTGGCCAGGCCCTGGACCTGGATGTTGTAGGCCTCGTAGCAGTCTTCCCTCAGCCGCGCCGGATCGGACGGCACGAAGGGGAAGCGCTCGATGGTCCGCTCCAGCGCCACGGCCTCGCGGGGCCGCTCCAGCGGGACGTCCACGACGCGGAAACGGCTGGTGCGCTCGCGCTCCTCGGCTGCGCAGTCGCCGAAGGTGTTCAGCCGCATGCGCTCCTGGCGGATGCGCCCGAGGTCGACGTCGGCGAAGGCCACCTGGCCGCCCTGGAAGCGCTCAGTCTCGGCCAGCCGCTCGCCGCACTCGAACACGCCCGCCTGGCCGTCCCAGGCGAGGTCGGTGGTCGATTCCCCGGGACCGGCTGCGGTGTAGACATAGGCCGCCACGGCCGCGCGCGACTGGCCCGCGCAGAGCAGCCGCCGGGTCTCGGCCTTGCCGATGGTGATGTTCGAGGCCGACAGGTTGATCAGCACCTCCGCCCCCGCCAGGGCCGCGGCGCTGGAGGGCGGGATCGGGGTCCAGAGGTCCTCGCAGATCTCCACGTGGAAGCTCAACGGCAGCTCGCCCTGGGCGCGGAACAGCAGGTCCACCCCGAAGGGCGCGGTCTGGCCGGCCACGGCGATGTCGCCGCCCCGCTCGCCCGCGCCGGAGGTGAAATAGCGGCGCTCGTAGAACTCGCGGTAGTTGGGCAGGTAGGTCTTGGGGACCACGCCCAGGATGCGCCCGCGGTGGATCGCCACGGCGGCGTTGTAGAGCCGGCCCGCCCGCCGGAGCGGCGCGCCGACGATCAGCACCGGGAACAGCTCGCGGCTGGCCACCGCGATCCTGGCGAGCGCCGCCTCGGTCGCGTCGAGCACCGCGTCCTGGAACAAGAGCTCGTCCAGCGCATAGGCCGAGACCCCGAGCTCGGGGAACACCATCACCGCCGCCCGCGCCTCGTGGCCCCTGGCGGCCAGCTCCAGGGTCGCCAGGGCGTTGAAGCCGGGATCGGCCGGCTCCACGCGCGGCACGGCCGCGCCGACGCGGGCGAACTCGTGGCTGTAGAGGCAATGGAACGGACGCTGGCTCATCCGGCCTTTCCGGTTGGGACCGAAGATCGGGTTCTAACCCCCGAACGGTGAACGGCCTTTTGCCAAGATGTAGGCACGGGGACCAGCCCTGGCGAGGGCCAAGGCCACGCTAGTGTTCCCCGATCCCGGCGTTCAGCGCCAGGCGGCGGCCTGGAGACGGGCGTCCGCGCCGTCCACCAGACGCGACAGCGGCGCGCCCTCGACCACGCAGCGGCCGACCACGCCCTGGTCATCGAGGCGCTCGACGCCGCAGGCGGCGTCCTTGGCGAAGGCGGCGGCCATCAGGGCGCCGCGCGCGGTGGGATCCAGCACGTCGGCGAGCCGGACGCGCACCCAGCGGTCGGGCGTGGGGCCCAGGGCGACGCACAGGGTGCGCCCGTCGATGACCTGCAGCACCGGGCCCGACACCACGCCGCCGGGGGGCGGCGGGGCGGCCGTGCAGGCCGCGACGATGCTGACGCGCGGCGGCGCCGCCGCGGCCGCCGGGACGGCGTCGGCCGGGGTCAGGAGCGCGGTGGTGAGGGCGAGGACGGCGGCCAGCATGATCCTCAGCGGAGCGGCCGAAGGCGGGAAGGGTTCCCGCCGGCCGGACCGTCGACAGCGCCATGCCGGCCATGGCGCGAAAGGCGCGCCCCGATGCTATCTCTGCAGGCCTTGGCGGCGACGAGGATTCCCGTGGCTCAGGATCGCAAGCTCAGGCTCGGCGCGTTCATGCGGCCGGCCACCATCCACACCGGCGCCTGGCGCTATCCGGGGGCCTATGCCGACGCCAACTTCAACTTCGCCCACATGCAGCGGTTCATCGCCACCCTGGAGCGCGGCAAGTTCGACGCCTTCTTCATGGCCGACCACCTGGCGGTGCTGAACATGCCGATCGAGGCCCTGAGGCGCAGCCACACGGTGACCTCGTTCGAGCCGATGACCCTGCTCTCGGCCCTGGCGGTCACCACCAGGCGCATCGGCCTGATCGCCACCGGCTCGACCACCTTCGACGAGCCCTATCACGTGGCCCGCCGGTTCGCCTCGCTGGACCACATCTCGGGCGGCCGCGCCGGCTGGAACGTGGTCACCACCTCCAACCCCGACGCCGCCCTGAACTTCGGCCTCGACGAGCACATGGAGCACGACGAGCGCTATCGCCGCGCGCGGGAGTTCTACGACGTGGTCACCGGCCTCTGGGACTCCTTCGCCGAGGACGCCTTCGTGCGCGACCAGCCGGGCGGCATGTTCTTCGACCCCGGACGGATGCACGTGCTGGACCACAAGGGAAAGTACTTCTCCGTGCGCGGGCCGCTGAACATCGGCCGGCCGATCCAGGGCTGGCCGGTGATCGTCCAGGCCGGCGCCTCCGAGGCCGGCCGCCAGCTCGCCGCCGAGACCGCCGAGGCGGTGTTCGCCCCCTCCGACACCCTGGAGGACGGCCGGCGCCTCTATGCCGACATCAAGGGCCGGATGGACCGGCTCGGCCGCGACCGGGACTCGCTGAAGATGCTGCCCGGCGCCCTGGTGGTGGTGGGCGACAGCCTGGAGGAGGCGCGCGAGACGCGGGCCCGCCTGGATTCCCTGGTCCACGCCGAGAGCGCGCTGCATTCGCTCTCCGTCTGGCTGGGGCACGACGTGTCCAGCTTCGACCCGGACGCGCCCCTGCCCCCCGTGCCCCAAACCAACGCCAGCCATTCCGGCCGCGACCGGGTGCTGGCGATGGCCGCGCGCGAGCACCTGACGGTGCGCCAGCTGGCCCAGCGGCTGGGCGGCTGGGGCGGCCTGGCCTTCGTGGGCGACCCCGCCGGCATCGCCGACGAGATGGAGGAGTGGCTGCTGACCGAGGGCAGCGACGGCTTCAACATCCTGTTCTCCCACCTGCCCCAGGGCCTGGACGACTTCGTGGGCAAAGTGATCCCCGAGCTGCAGCGGCGCGGGCTGTTCCGCACCGAGTACGAGGGCTCGACCCTGCGCGAGAACCTGGGCCTCAAGCGCCCGCCCAACCGTTTCTTCCCCGCCGGCTGACAGAGGCGCCCCGACCATGACCGACCTGGCGTTCGACACCGCCACCGCCCTCGCGGGCCGCATCCGGCGCAAGGAGATCGGCTGCCGCGAGCTGCTGGAGCACTACATCGCCCGCGTCGAGCGGCTGGACCCTCAGGTCAACGCCGTGGTGGTCAAGGACTTCGAGCGCGCCCGGGCCGCCGCCGACCAGGCCGACGCGACCCTGGCCCGGGGCGAGGCGCTCGGCCCGCTGCACGGCGTGCCGATGACCATCAAGGAGTCCTTCCACCTGGCCGGCACGCCCACGACCTTCGGCTTCGCCGCCTTCCGCGAGAACCTGGCCGGGCGCGACGCCACGGTGGTCCAGCGGCTGAAGCGCGCCGGAGCGGTGATCTTCGGCAAGACCAATGTCCCTCCCGGCCTGATGGACGGCCAGAGCTGGAACGAGGTCTACGGCCGCACCAACAATCCCTGGGACCTCGGGCGGACGCCGGGCGGTTCGTCGGGCGGATCGGCGGCGGCGCTGGCGGCGGGGCTGACCGGCCTGGAGATCGGCAGCGACATCGCCTCTTCGATCCGCAACCCGGCCCACTACTGCGGCGTCTTCGGCCACAAGCCGAGCTGGGGGATCGCGCCCCAGACCGGACACATGCTGGTTCCCGTGCGCCAGCCCACCGACATCGCCGTGGTCGGCCCCCTGGCCCGCGGCGCCGCCGACCTGGAACTGGCGTTGCGGATCATCGCCGGACCCGATGGCGAGGAAGCCGCCGCCTGGTCGCTGGCCCTGCCGGAAGCCCGTCAGACGTCATTGAAGGATTTCCGCGTCGCGGTGGTCTCCCAGGACGACTTCGCCGAGGTCGACGGCCCTGTCCGCGACCAGATCGAGACCCTGGGGGCGTTCCTGGCCCGCGAGGGCGCCCAGGTGTCGATGGGCGCGCGGCCGGACGTCGACAGCCACGCCCTCTACATCCACTACATGATCCTGCTGAGGGCCGCGGCGGCGGCCGCCGCCACCGACGAGGACTTCGCCGAGGCCCAGGGCCGCGCCCAGGGGATCGACTGGCGCACGCGCGACGTGGGCCTGGCCAACGCCTACGGCCTGGCGCTCAGCCATCGCGACTGGCTGCGGCTGAACGAGCAGCGGCTGCGGGTGCTGGCCAGGTGGACGGCGTTTTTCCAGGACTTCGACGTGCTGCTCTGCCCGGCGCTGTCGACCGCGGCCTTCCCGCATTCGCAGACGCCGCCCGGGGAGCGAACGCTGACCGTCAACGGCCACGAGGTCCCCTTCGAGAACCAGCTGTTCTGGGCCGGCTACGCGGGCCTGACCTACCTGCCGGCGACGGTCGCGCCCATCGGCCTCAGCCCCGAGGGCCTGCCCATCGGCGTCCAGATCGTCGGCCGCAAATACGGCGACCTGACCACCCTGAGGTTCGGCCGCCTCCTGGAGGAACGCTACCGCGCCTTCCAGCCGCCGCCGGGCTGCTGAACTTGCGTCCGCGGAAGGCCCCTCATACCGTCACAGAAACGGTTGGGGGGAACGAATGGGCGATCGTCTGGGCGACGTGCGGCGGCGTGTGCGCGAGCTGCGACCGCTGATGGAGGCCAATCGCGGCGAGGCCGAGCGCCTCAAGCGCCTGCCCGATCCGGTGGCCCAGGCCTTCCTGGAGAACGACCTCTATCGCGTGCTCGTGCCCACCGACCTCGGCGGCGCCGGCCTGGATCCTCTCGACTACTTCGACCTCTGCGAGGAGCTCGCTGCCTACGACGGCTCGGTGGGCTGGAACTTCGCCCTGGCCTCCACCTGCTCGCCCCTGGTGGGCATGCTGCCGATGGAGCGGCTGAAGGCCTTTTTCGCCGACCCCGACTGCGCCATCGCCGGCACCGTCGGCCCCTCGGGCAACGCGGTGAGGGTCGACGGCGGCTGGAAGCTGACCGGCAAGTGGAGCTGGATGAGCGGGGTGCACCAGTCCAAGTGGGTGATCCTCGGCGCCTTCGTGCACGAGAACGGCCATCAACTGATGAACCCGGACGGCACGCCCGAGGTGCGCCAGTTCCTGCTGCCCAAGGACGCGGCCTGCACCCTGGACGTCTGGGACGTGGGCGGCATGCGCGGCACCGGCTCGACCGACTATGCCTGCACCGACGCCTTCACCCCGGAGGAGATGTGGGTGCGGGCGTTCAGCGGCCAGTCCAACCATCCCGATCCGATCTTCCGCCTGCCCTTCACCTATTTCGGCCTGGGCCTGTGCGCGGTGGCGCTGGGCATGGCGCGGCCGGCGGTCGAGGGGCTGAGATCATTGGCGGCCGGCAAGGTTTCGGCCGTCTCGCGCCGGGGCCTGCGCGACCAGGCCCAGGCCCAGTACGCGGTGGCCAAGTCCGAGGCGCTGCTGCGCTCGAGCCGGCTCCATGTGCGCGAGTGCTTCGGCGAGATCTGGACCGCGCTGAAGGCCCGCGAGCCGGTGACCTTGCAGATGCGCGGCCGGGCGCGGGGCAGCTACGTCCACGCCGCGGAATCGGCGCTGGAGGCCGTGCACCTGTGCTACCGCGCCGCCGGGGGTTCGGCGCTCTGGCAGAAGGGGCCATTCGAGCAGGCGCTGCGCGACGTCCACGCCGTGGGCTGCCACATCACCTTGCAGCAGGTGATGATGGAGGAAGCCGGACGGGTCGAGCTGGGCCTGGAGCCGACCGTTCCCTTCGTCTGACGCCGCGGCGAGGCGGCCTATCGCCCGACGGTGAAGGCGAAGGTCCCCTGTGTGTGGTGGGCGTTGGGCGAGAGCGCGCTCCACTCCACCAGATAGCGCCCGGGTTGCAGGTTGGCGGGCAAGGGGACGGTCACCGCGAACCGATCGTGCGGGTCCCAGGCCAGGGGCGGCAGCTTGGCGCGCCGGCCGTCGGGCCCGGTCAGCCGCACCGCCGACGACGGCGGGCGGATGATCTCGGTGAACTTCAGCCAGAGCCGTTTCGGCGCCGGACGGACGGTCGCGTTGGCCGCGGGGACGGAGGTCACCAAGTGGGCGTGGGCGAAGGCGGCGCCGGCCGGCGCCGCGAGCGCGGCCACGAGCATCAGCGTTGCAGGGCGCATGGGTACCTCCGGGCGGCGACGCGCACCCCCCAGATATAGGCGCCGGCGGCCTCGCCGCCGCGGTCGCTCCAACACTTTTTTCGCCGCGCCCCCTTGCCCGCCCCGCTCCGGACGGATCAGCTAGGGCCGGGGCCGCATCAGCGGGGGAAACAGCCATGAAGACGATCTTGCTTGCGGGCGCGCTCGGCGCCTGCGCCATCGCCCTGACCGCGGCGCCGGCCTCGGCGGAGAGCTGGGCCCGCAGCTGGGCCGCCTCGCCCCAGGCGCCGACCCCGGCCGGCGGCCCCTTCCCCGGCAGCCCCACCTTCCACGACCAGACCGTGCGCCAGATCGTTCGGCTGAGCGGCGGCGGCGCCAAGGTGCGCATCCGCTTCACCAACGAGTACGGGACCACCCCCGTCCAGGTCGGCGGCGCCCATGTGGCGCTGGCCGGCGACGGCTCGGCCATCCGTCCGGGCACGGATCATGTCCTGACCTTCGGCGGCAACACCACCGCGACCATCGCGCCGGGCGCGCCGCTGCTCAGCGATCCGGTCGAGATGAAGGCCGCACCGCTCTCGCGCCTGGCCATCAGCCTCTATCTGCCCGGCCAGGTGGACAGCTGCACCTGCCACGGCACGGCCATGCAGGCCGGCTACGTCGTCCCCGGCGACGCCACGGGCGCCGCAAGCCTCACCGACGCCAAGCCGATGACCAACCGCGCCATGATCTCGGGCGTGGACGTGCTGAGCCAACGGCCGGCGAAGACCATCGTGGCGTTCGGGGATTCGATCACCGACGGGGTGGGCTCGACCCCCGGCGCCGACCGGCGCTGGCCCGACCAGTTCGCCGACCGCCTGGTCAAGGCCGGCGGGGCCGCCGTCGACGTGGCCAACGAGGGCATCAGCGGCAATCGCGTGCTGGGCGACGGCGCGGGCGTCAGCGCCCTGGCCCGCTTCGACCGCGACGTGCTGGCCACGCCGGGGCTGGCCTATGTGATCGTGTTCGAGGGGATCAACGACATCGGCATCGGCTATGCGCCCAAGGGCGGGCCCATGTCGCGGTTCCGTCTCCCCAACGCCGGCCCGCCGCCGACCGCCGACGACCTGATCGCCGCCTATCGCCAGTTGATCGCCCGCGCCCACGAGAAGGGCGTCAGGATCTACGGCGCCACCATCACCCCCTACGAAGGCGCGGTCTACGCCTCGCCCGAGGGCGAGAAGGTGCGCGAGGCGGTGAACCACTGGATCCGCACCGGACACGGTTTCGACGGCGTGCTGGATTTCGACAAGGCGACCCGCGACCCGGCCCATCCGACCCGCTTCCGCGACGGCTACCATGCCGGCGACCACCTGCACGGCAGCGACAAGGGCTACACCGCCATCGCCAAGTCGATCGACCTGAAGCTGTTCCGCTAGGGGGAAGAGCCAACCCTGCATTGACGCTGATCCCAGCTTGGCTTCCCATGACGCCGTTGGGGGAACGGCGGGATGGCCGAGCTGCTGGAGCCGGACGACGGCCCGGAGTCCGCGGAGACGCAAGGTCCCGTCAGCTCGGCGGCCGCCTTGGCCATGGGCGTCAAGAAGGGCCGCGCCGGGGCCAGGCCCGATCCCGAGTTCGACGCCTTCCTGCGCAAGCAGTCCCGGCTGGTCGATCTGCAGACCGAGCATCTGCATGAACAGCGGCAGGTCATCCTCTCGCGGCTGATCCTGGGCCGCTGGAAGGACCGCGTCGGCCTGACCCTGCAGCTGATGACCGCCGTGGTCGGGCTGGCCATCGCCCTGGCCGTGGGCGTGATGGCCTGGCAGGCGCACGAGGATCACGGCGTCGCCATCGAGGCCTTTTCCGTACCGCCCGATTTCATCCAGCGGGGCCTGACCGGCCAGGTGGTCGCCAACCGTCTCCTCGACCGGCTCGCCGACCTGCAGGCGTCCACGGTGACCGCGCGGCCCGCCTCCAGCTACGCCAACGACTGGGGCGGCGACATCAAAGTCGAGATCCCCGACACCGGCGTCTCCATCGGCGAGCTGAACCGCTATCTGCGCCAATGGCTGGGCTCGGAGACGCGCATCTCCGGCGAGATCGTTCGCACGGCCGCCGGCGTCGCCGTCACCGCGCGCGCCGGCGAAACCCCGGGGCAGAGGTTCGAAGGTTCGGAGGCGGACGTCGACAAGCTGATCGGCCAGGCGGCCGAGGCGGTCTATCGCGAGACCCAGCCCTACCGCTACGCCGTCTATCTGGCCTCGCACGGCCAGCTGCCCGAGGCCAGCGCCGCCTTCGCCGACCTGGCGAGATCGGGCGCGGCGGAGGATCGTCCCTGGGCCTATGCGGGCTGGGCTTCGATCCTCCAACAGCAGGGCCATCACTACGACGCCATCCGCATGGCCAGGGCGTCCATCTCCCTCAATCCCATGCTCGTTCCGGCCTACGAAACCTTGGGCGTGTCCAGTGATGTGGTCGGTCACTGGCCGGCCGTGCTCGACAATCCAGGCCAGGAGCTGGCGGTGGTCCAGAGCGGCCGCGCCATAGGATTCGCGAAGGCTCAGCTCGCGGAGCGGATCCGGTTCCTGCGGGCGGTCAAGGCCTTCTATTTCGCCGATTTCCAGTCGACCGCGACGCTCCTCGGCGCCATGGGGGCCTTCAACGTCGAGGGACGCTTGGAAGGATACGCGCCCCAGCATCTGCGCGCCCGCGCCTTGGCCTCGCTGCACGAGGTGACCGTCGCCGAACAGCTGGAGACAGGACCCGCGGACACCAACAGCTATCAGGCTATCTCCGCCCGCGGCCTGACGCTTGGCGATTGGACCGGCGTCGTCCAGCGCCTGCAGGCCCATCGGAACGATCCCGCCCTCGAGGGCGACGCACAGAAGACCGTGGTCCTGCCGCTGCTCGCCCAGGCCTACGCCCACCTCGGCCGGCTGCAGCAGGCCGAAGCCTTGGTCGCCGGAACGCCGACCGACTGCTACCAATGCCTCACCGCACGGGGCGACATCGCCACTCTCGAACACGACTGGCCCACGGCGGATCGGTGGTTCGCCGAGCTCGACCGCCAGACCCCCAGCCGGTCGCTGGCCCCCGCCGCATGGGCGGCGAGCCTGCTGGCCCGGGGCGACCTGCAAGGCGCCATCAACCAGGCGAAAGACGCCCTGCGGCGCAGTCCGTGCTACGCCGATCCCCTCGAGCTCTGGGGCGAAGCCTTGATGCGGATGGGCGACTTCCAGGGCGCCGCCGCCAAGTTCGCCGACGCCAGCAGGAACGCCCCCCGCTGGGGCCGCAATCACCTGCTCTGGGGCGAGGCGCTGATGCTGTCGGGCCGCTACGGCGAGGCCCGCGCCCAATACGAGGCGGCGGCTGGCATGGACTTGTCCAAGCCCGACCGGGCGGCGCTGGACCTGCTCCTCGCCCGCACCGCGTCAGGACCGCTGCACGGCTGAGGCCGGAGGGGGACGCTGGCCGCGATCCGGCCCGCCGCCGGCGCCTACTGATATCCCGGCAGCGAGGCGGTCGAGCCGTTCAGCTCCACCAGCTTGTTGAGCTGGCCGCCGTGGGAGCCGTCCTTCAGCGGAAAGATCAGCAGCTTCACCTTGTCGCCGGGCTTGAGGCTGTCCTTGTCCCAGCCACCGCGGCGCAGGAAGTTCACGCTGGTGCACTCCACCCCCCACTCCTGGGGCTGGCCCTTGGCGTCCGGAACCAGGACCTGGATCCAGACGTGCGGGTTGGTCCACTGGAAGTCCTTGATCACGCCGGAGATCGGGGTCGGATGCTCGCGGTCGAACATGGCGAAGGAGTGGTGCGCCAGGGCCGGCGCGGCCGGCAGGGCGAGGGCCAGGCCGAGGGCCAGCCCGATCGGAAGGCGTCGACGCGGAAGGCGAATATCCACTGGGCGCTCCGTCATTTCGAAGCCGGGGGCACGCCGAAGCCGGTCACGCCGTTGGCCTGGATCTGGTTGCGGTTGTTCTCCTCGCAGACGTACTCGCCGATCGTCCAGGTCGGATGCAGCTTGTAGATGCGGGTCGAGGTGAAGGGTTCGGCGTAAGCCTTTGGATCATCGAGGGTGATGCGATCCTCCAGCGTGTCCGGGGCGGTCCGGTGGAACCGCTCGGTGACGGTCAGGGCGTCCGAATGCGGCAGGCCCGAGAAGTCGTCCTGGGTGTCGGCGCGGATGTTGGAGGTGGTCGCCACCAGGGTGTCGCCGTCCCAGTGGCCCACCGAGGTCCCGTAATAGGTCGGATCGGGATCCTTGGGCTGGCCGCCGTCCAGATAGATGCGGCGCACCTGGCCGGCGTATTCGAACAGCATGGTCACCCGGCCGGGCGTCTGCATGATCTCGAACGGATAGGGCACCACCTGGATGTGCGGCATGCCCGGCGGCAGGCAGTCGGCGGTGACGTCGTCGATCGGCTTGCCGGCGTCGAAGGCCTTCATCCGCCTGGCGTAGAGCTGCTCGTAGGGGGGCTTCAGCTTGGGGATCGCCTTGTCGGGCGAGAAGCCGAACCAGCCGGTCACCTGCCAGACGCCGGAGATGTCGGGCTGGGCGGGGTCGGCGTAGCGGGCGTTCAGCGCCGGGGCGGCGGAGGCCGCCGAGGCGGCCAGGGCGGCGGCGAGGATCAGGAACAGCCGGGTCATCAGAACATGCCGTTGGCGTTGGCGCTCGAGGCCGGGATGTCCTGGACGGCGTCCCAGTGCTCCACGACCTTGCCGTGGTCGAGCTTGAACAGGTCGAAGATGGCGCGTCCGGCCGTGCCCGGGGTGCGGATCGAATGCACGTGCAGGATCACGTAGTCGCCGTCGGCGAAGGCCTGGACGATCTCGCTGTGGCTCTGCGGGAACTTGTCGCGCAGGAACTGGATGAAGGCCTTCAGGCCCTCAGGCCCGTCCTTGGCGGTGGGATTGTGCTGGGTGTAGCGGTCGCCGAGGTACTTCGAGGCTGCGGCGAAATCCTTCTGATTCAGCGCCTTATCATAAAATTCTATCACCGCCTGCTTGTTCGCGCGCTCCTGCGCCGTCTCCGCCGATGCGGCGCCGGCCGCCAGAACGCCGAGCCCGAGCGCCGCGGCCAAAGCCGCGATCCGCCATTTTCCCATGCCCGCCTCCCCGACTCGGCCTTGCCGGCCCTCGTATCTGCAGCTTTGATCGTACCTCGCGGAGCGAGGAGCGCCAGTCCCTCAGTCTCCCATAATGTTGCCGTTTGCAACGGTGGCCACAATCAACAATCTGGCGTCGGGGAACGAGAAGCTCGGGCATGACCATCGCCGAACTGGAAGACATCGCGCCGGTCCCGACGTCCGCGCCCCCCGATGCCGCCGCCGCCGCCCGCGGGCAATGGCTGAGCCCTCCGGTCGCCTGGTACGCGGTGGTGATGATCTCGCTGGTCACCCTGTGCGGCCAGCTCGACTACGGA
The DNA here is from genome assembly GCA_025450315.1 of Caulobacteraceae bacterium. GTDB lineage: Bacteria > Pseudomonadota > Alphaproteobacteria > Caulobacterales > Caulobacteraceae > JANWHQ01. Next base: position 30,717 of record JANWHQ010000147.1, on the reverse strand, counting down.
CTGATCTCGCTGCTGGTCCAGCCGATCAAGCACTCGACCCATATGAGCGACGGGCAGATCGGCCTGCTGATGGGCGCAGCCTATTCGCTGCCCTACCTGTGCTGCGGCTTCCCGCTGGGCCGGCTCTCCGACCGGGCGCGGCGCACCTATGTGCTGTCGGGCGCCCTGACGACCTGGAGCATCGGGAACTCGCTGTGCGGCCTGGCCACCACCTTCTGGCCCTTCGCCGCCTGCCGCGGCCTGATGGGCGCCGCCGTCTCGGTGAAGGGGCCGACCACGGTCTCGCTGATCCCGGACCTGGTGCCGCGCGAGAAGCTGGGGCGGGCCTTCGGGATCTACAACATCTGCCTGACCGGCGGGCAGTACCTCTCCTCGATCGTCGGAGGCCTGCTGCTGGGGTGGCTGCTCTATCGCATGCCGATCCAGCTGTTCGGCTTCAAGATCGGCCAGGCCTGGCAGATGGTGTTCATCCTGATGGGGATCCCCGGCCTGCTGCTGGCTCCGATCGTCGCCAGGACGGTGCGCGAACCGGCGCGGCACGGCGCGCGCAAGGAACATCCGCGGATCGGCGAAGTGCTGCACTTCATGTTCCGCGGGCCGGCCGCCCGCGTCTATCTGCCGACCATGATCGGCACGGCGCTGTCGGGGATCCTGCTGGCCGGCTACGGCGGCTGGCGGGCGGCCTTCTTCGCCCGCACCTACCACATGGGCGCCCACATCTACGGCCCGCTGTCGGGGATGCTGGGGCTGATCGGCGCGCCGATCGGGGTGCTCCTGGGCGCCTGGGTGGGCGAGCGCATGCACAAGCGCTGGATCGATTCCAACCTGAGGCTGGCGGCCTTCACCCACGCCCTGATCATGCCGATCTACATCTTCACGCCGTTGCTGCCCAACCCGGTCCTCGCGCTGGGTCTGCAGTTCCTCATGGGGATCCTGATGCTGGCGGCGGCGCCGGCGCAGCTGGCGGCGATGCAGATCATCACGCCCAACCAGATGCGGGCGCAGGTCAACGCCATCTACATGATCACCATCAGCGTGATCGGGAATGGCCTGGGCCCGTCGGTCGTGGCCCTCATGACCGAGCACCTGTTCCACGCGGACTCGCAGCTCGGGCTCTCGATGATGACCCTGGCGGCGATCACCACCCCGATCAGCCTCGTCTGCCTGATCCTGACGGTGAAGCCTTACGGCCGGCTCTACCAGCAGATCCGCGACACCGAGGCGGTGCAGGCCGAATAGAGCCGGGAGGGCGGAGGAGAGTGGGTGTCGAACCCACCAGGGACCGGCTGACGGCCCCTCCCGGATTTGAAGTCCGGACGTTCCACCGGGAACGAGTCTCCTCCCCTAAGTCGTCTCCACCTGCGCCTGCCGGAACTGCTCGAGCCGGCGGGCGTCGATGCGGCGGACGTCGCCGCGCCGCAGGGTAAGCCCGCGCCGGTCGAAATACTCCAGGATCTGGATCGCCACCTTGCGGCCGTTGTTCAGCCGGTCGCGGAACTGGGCGGCGGTGATCTGGCCGTCGGACTGGGCGGCGGCGATGTCGGCGCAGGCGGCGGCCATCTCCTCGACCGTCTCGCGGCGGAAGAAATGGTCGGGCGCGACCTCGACCACCATGCGTTGCCGCGCCAGGGCCTTCAGCACCCGCCGCACCTCGGCCTCGGGCGCGCCCAGCAGCGGGGCCAACTCGACCGCGCGCGGCGGCCGGAAGCGCCTCTCGCCCGACAGCAGCGGCCGGATGCGGTCCCAGAGCGCCTGGTCGCGGGAATCCAGGCCGAAGCTGTGATCGGGCGAACGGACCGCGCCGGCCTCCGACGCCAGCACCCCGCGTTCGACCAGGGCGGCGACCACCGCGCCCCCGACCTTGGCCGGCAAGGCCGGCTCCAGCGCCTTGGCCAGCCGCTCGGACGACAGGCCGGGCAGGTCCGGATGGGCCTTGTGGAAGCCGGCCAGGGCGGCGCGGGCGCCGGCGCCGAGCTGGCTCCAGCTGGCCGGCGACAGCAGGATCTCGGCGCCGCCGCCGGGAACGCGCACGGGGGCGACCTCGGCCAGCACCTTGCGCATCTCGCCCTCGCCCAGCGCCCGGTCGCGGGCGAAAGCCGTGGCGTCCACATGGAACGGCCAGACCGAAAGGGCGGCGGCCAGGGCGGCGGCGGGGTCGGGCCGGGCCAGGGCCTCCAGCTGCGCCAGCCGGGCCGGCGTCCGCCGCCGGCGCTGGGGCGCCCTGAGATCCAGCAAGCGGCCGCCGCCGATGGTGCGCTTGCCGGCGGCGTCGCGCAGGATGAAGCGGTCCTGGGCCGCCGCGCAGATCGGCCGGTCCAGCACCAGCTGCACCTTGCCCTCCTCGCCCGGCGCCAGGGGCTCGTCCGACAGCAGCGCGACCCGGGCCGCGACCTCGGCGGCGGCGTGGTGCAGGCGCACCGGCGTCCAGTCCGCCAGGGCGCGCCGCTCGTGGGCCAGGAGGCGCAGCTCGGCGTCGATCCGGGCGGACGGCGCCAGCAGGGCCGGATCCATGACCACCTCGCCGCGGGCGATCTGGTGGCGGCTGACCCCGTCGCCGGTGAGGTTCAGGGCGCAGCGCTCGCCGACGGCGCCCCGCTCGGCCGGCCGGTTCTGGGCATGGATCGAACGCACGCGGGCCCTGAGGCCGCCGGGGCCGACCACGACGCTGTCGCCGACCCGCACCTCGCCGGACATCACCGCGCCGGTAACCACCGTCCCCGCGCCGCTGAGGCTGAAGCAGCGGTCGACCGCCAGGCGAAAGCGGCCCTGGCTGCGGCGCGGCCGGTGCGCGCGCGCGGCGGCGGCCAGCGCCTGGCGCAGGGCCTCGATCCCCTCCCCCGTCACCGACGACACCCCCAGCAGCGGGGCGCCGGCCAGGGACGCGCCCTGCAAGGCGGAGCCGATGTCCTCCTCGACCGCGGCGCGCCAGTCGGCGTCGACCAGGTCGATCTTGGTCAGGGCGACCAGGCCCGGGGACACGCCCAGGAGGTCCAGGATGGCCAGGTGCTCGCGGGTCTGCGGCATCACCCCGTCGTCGGCGGCGACGACCAGGAGGGCGAAGTCGATGCCCGAGGCGCCGGCCAGCATGTTGCGCACGAACCGCTCGTGGCCGGGGACGTCGACAAAGCCCAGCACCTGGCCGCCGTCCAGCGGCAGATAGGCGAAGCCGAGGTCGATGGAGATGCCGCGCGCCTTCTCTTCCTTGAGCCGGTCGGTGTCGACGCCGGTCAGGGCGCGTACCAGCGCCGACTTGCCGTGGTCGATGTGGCCGGCGGTCCCGACGATCACGGCCCGGTCGCCTCCGGCGCCAGGGCCCGCAGGTTGCGCACGAAGCCCGCCTCGTCCTCGAGGCAGCGGCAGTCGAGCACCAGCGCCTGTTCGGCCGCCCGGCCGAGCACCGGCATGGGCAGCGCCCGGAGCGCCGCCGCCAGCGCCGCCAGGGCCCGGCCCGCCCCCTTGGCCCGGACCGCGCGGATGGCCACCCCGGCGCTGGGCAGGGCGTCGACCGGCAGGGCCCCGGAGCCGACCTGGCTCATGCAGCCCACCACCTCTACCGCGTAGCCAGCGCCCAGCCGCCGGCCGAGCTCGGGCGCGATGCGGCGGGCCGCCGCCTCGATGTCTTCGGCGCGGCGCGACAGCAGCCGCAGCGTCGGCAGGCGGTCGGCCAGGCGGTCGGGATCCCGGTAGAGCTTCAGCGTCGCCTCGATGGCGGCCAGGCGCAGCTTGTCCACCCGCAGGGCCCGCTTCAGGGGGTTCCTGTTGATGCGGGCGATCAGCGCCTTGCGGCCGACGACGAACCCGGCCTGCGGCCCGCCCAGCAGCTTGTCGCCGGAGAAGGTCACCAGGTCGGCGCCGGCCGCCACCGCCTCGGCGACGGTCGGCTCGCGCGGCAGGCCGTGGCGCGACAGGTCCGCCAGCGTCCCCGAGCCCAGGTCGTCGACCAGCACGACGCCGCGATCGTGCGCGGCCCTGGCCGCCTCGGCGGCCGGGACCGCCGCGGTGAAGCCCTCGATCCTGTAGTTGGACGGATGCACCTTCAGCACCAGCCCGGCGCCGGCCTCCAGCGCCTCGACGTAGTCGCGCAGGTGCGTGCGGTTGGTGGTTCCCACCTCGACCAGCCGGGCGCCGGCGCGGGACATGATCTCGGGCAGGCGGAAGGCGCCGCCGATCTCGATCAGCTCGCCGCGCGAGACGATCACGCCCTTGCCCTTGGCCAGGGTGTTCAGGACGATCAGCATGGCGGCGGCGTTGTTGTTGACCAGCGTGGCGTCCTCGGCCCCGGTCAGCTCGCAGAGCAGGCCCCGCACCACCTCGTCGCGCTCGCCCCGGCGGCCGCCGTCCAGGTCGAACTCCAGCGCCACGGCCTGGCGCATGGCGGCCACCGCCGCCTCGATGGCCGCCTCGGCCAGGATGGCGCGGCCGAGGTTGGTGTGCAGCACCGTCCCGGTCAGGTTGAACACCGCCTTCAGGCGGGGGGCGTCGGCCGCCGCCAACCGGCCCGCCGCCTGGCCGACGACCTCCTCGGCCGAAGGCGCGGCGCCCGCGGCCCGCGCCTCGGCGATCAGGCCGCGCACCTGGCGGGTGACGGCGGTCCTGCCGAAGCGCCCGATCAGCGGCTCGCAGGACGGCGCGCGCAGCACCGCGTCCACGGACGGCAGGGCCCGCGCGCCCGTGAGGGTTTCGGACGTGCTGGTTTCCGGCGGGCTCAATCCGGGCCTGGCCACGCGCCGCTCGCCAGATAGCGGTCCAGCGCCACCGCCGCCGCCGCCCCGTCGCCCATCGCCGCCGCCGCCCGATGCGGCGAGCCCTGGCGCACGTTGCCGGCCGCCGCCAGGCCCTTCACCGGCGTGCGCATCGCCGCGTCCACGCGGATGCGGCCCGAGCCGTCCAGCGGCGCGATCGCGTCCACCAGGGCGGTGTTGGGGACCAGGCCCACGAAGGCGAACACGGCGGCCGTCTCGAGCTCGCTCTCGGCGCCGGAGGCGGCGTCGCGGATCCTGACCCCGGCGACCCCGTCCTCGCCGAGGATCTCGGCGATCTCCTGGCCGAAGCGGATGTCGATCCTCGGGTTGGCCGTCACCTCGTCCCGATAGCTCTGCTGGCCGGTCAGGCCCGGGCCGCGCTCCAGCATGACCACCTGCTGCAGGTAGGCGGCCAGGGTCAGGGCCTCCTGCATGGCGCTGTCGCCGCCGCCGGCCACCACCGCTGTCCTGCCGCGCAGCAGCGGGGCGTCGCAGCTCGCGCATTCGCTGACGCCGCGGCCGGCCAGCCGCGCCTCGCCGGGCACGCCCAGCTTGGCCAGGGCGGTTCCGGTGGCAATCACCACCGCGCGCGCCGCAAGCCCGCCCTCGGCGCTGCCGATCCTCCAGAGCTCGCCGTCGGCCGTCAGGGAGTCCGCCTCGGCCATCACGAACTCGACCCCCGCCGCGGCGGCCTGCTCCTGGCCGATCGGGCAGAAGTCGTAGCCCGGCGGAGGCTCGGCGAAGCCCGGGACCCCGTCGATCCTCTCGATGCTGACCAGCTGGCCGCCGATGGTCCCGCCGGTCAGGAGGGCGGTCCGCCGCCCGAGCCGCGCCGAGGTCAGGGCCGCGCTGAGGCCGGCGATGCCGCCGCCGATCACCACCAGATCGTATTCGCCGCTCATCTTCGAGGTCGCCTCCTCCCGGCCGTTGCGTCGATCCTAGCCCTTCCGCTTCGGGATGCGTAAGCCGGGAACTCGCGGGGAACGCACTCGATGGTTATGATCGTCGGGACTCAGCGACCGCCGGCGATGCGCGGCTGGGCCGGAGGGCGTCCGTGACGGAGACCGCGACGATCGACACCGACGAGGCCGGCGTCCCGCTGGCCCCCGGCCTCACCGAGAGCTTCCTGGGCCCCAGGGTGCGGGTGCTGTGGAACCTGCTCAGCGCCAGGATGATGGAGGCGCTGGAGCCCTTCGGCCTGAAGACCGGCGGCTTCTCGACCCTGGCCCTGATCGCCGCCAATCCGGGCTGTTCGCAGACCGCCCTGGCCCGCGCGCTGGGCATGGACAAGTCCGCGGTGGTGCCGATCATCGACGAGCTGGAGCAGCGCGGCCTGGCGCTCAGGGTGCGCTCGTCGGCGGACCGCCGCCGTCACGCCCTGGTCATCACCGAGGCCGCCCAGGTGCTGATCGACCAGATGCACGAGGCGGTGGCCGCCGTCGGCCGCCCGATCCGCCAGGCCCTGAGCCCGGAGGAATACCGGCTGCTGCTGTCGCTGCTGGAGCGGTCCTACAGGGCGCTTGCGGAAGACTAGACCTAGGGCACGAAGGCCAGGGTGCGCAGCTCGATGCTGCGTCGCGGCCGGGCGCCGGGCGGCTGGTGCGGCTCGTCGAACGAGCAATGGGCGGTCCATTGCGGCCGGTCCGGATCGGTGTCGCAGAGCCGGAAGACATAGACCTCGTCGGGCTGCATCCGCGGCAGGTAGAACCAGCGGTGCGCCGGGTTGTGGGCCAGGTTCCAGCCCGCCGCGTCCGGCACCCCGGCGGCGGAGTTTCCGCCAATCGGGCCATAGACCAGGTCCTGGCGCGACACCGAGGCGGCGTCGCAAAGGGCCAGGGGCGAGCTTTCCACCGTCTCCAGCGGCCGCCAGGTGTTCACCAGCACGATGCGCTGGGCCAGGCGCCGTTCGTGCTCCTCCGGCGGCAGCAGCCTGCGGGCGACGGCGCGGATGGTCTCGACGTTGTAGTCGACGTGGGCATTGTAGACCGGCGCGTGCCTGGAGGCCTTGAGGGCGCCGTCGCGCTGGATGTGGCCGAACACCAGCACCAGGTCCGCCCCGGTGATCTCCTTCACCAGCTCGGCCGCCTCGGGCAGGTAGACGTTCTCGACCTCGGCGGGATCGGAGAAGTCGCGGCAGGCGGTGGGCCGGTTCAGCCAGGTGAAGCCGGTCCGCTCCAGCCCGAAGCGCTCGGGCCGCTCGCGGGCGCTCTCGATCCGCATCCGTTGCGGGATCAGGGTGAAGGTCGACTTCTCGCGCTCCACGTCGTTGATGCCCCCGATCGGCGCGGTCGGATCGACGTAGTTGATCGTCGCCTCGAAGGCGGTGGGGTCCCTGGCGGCGGCTTCGGCGTGCATGGCCTCAGTCCTCGAAAATGGCGTAGCAGCGGGATTCGACGCTGATCCGGCCCCCTGCCTCGGGCGGGCAGGTCGGGTCGGCGAAGGCGGTGTGGGGCGCCGGCGCGATCCAGTCGGGCTCAGAACCATAGGCGCGGAAGATCAGCGCCTCGTCCGGCCGCATGTCGCTGAAGTAGATCCAGCGGTGCCTGGGATTGTGCCGCACCAGATAGGCCTCCGCGCGCATCCAGGGCATTTCGCCGTAGTCGTAGACGCCGTCCGCCAGCACGAGGTCGTCCCGATCCACGGTCTGGATGTCGCAGGCCGCCAGCGGCCAGTCCTGGGGCGGCTCGGAGACCACGCGCCAGACGTTGAAGCCCACCAGCCGCTGGTTCGGCTTCAGCTCTTCCTTGGGCGCGCCGAAATAGGAGTTGGCGATCAGGCCGTGGGCGGTGTTGGGCGAGCAGTCGACGTGGGGGAAGTGGGCCGGCTGGGTGTTCTGGCCGGTCTGGTAGCGGTTCGACCTGGGCGAAAAGCGCATGTGGCCCTGGGGGAAGCCGAACACCCGCTTGGCGCCGGTCAGGGCCTTCACCACCTCGGCGATCTCGTGGCCGTAGCGCTGCTTGACCTGCTGAGAGTCGGTGAAGTCGATCGAGGTCGGGAAGTCCGCGACGCACACCCCTTCGCGCTCGAGCGTCGGCGGCCGGGTCCAGGTGCGGGCGTCGTGGAAGGTGACGGTCCGCTGATCGGCCTGCCAGTTGTCGCGGCGATGATCCTGGGCGTGGAAGGTGGGTTTCTCCGGCGCCTGGCCGAAATAGCTGATGCTGCCCTGGACGGTCCGGCCCGACTGGCCCTCTTCGATCGACATCCGACGCTCCTTGCCCTGGCGCGACGCTCGGACAGGCGCGGGATGGCGTCAAGCCGGGGACGGCGGCCGGGCCGGCGGTATTTTGACTCAAACAAATAGGTTTGCGCGGCGCTCCGACCGGCTAAGCTGGAATCGGAGGAACGCCAGAATGAAATTGTCCACGCTCACGGTCATGGGCGCGGCGTTGATCGCCGTTGCGGGTAGCCAGGCGGCGGCCCAGTCCACCCCGAGTCCCGCGCCGGCCCCCGCGGCGAGCCCGCCGCCGGCGGCCGCCTCGGCCGCGGCGCCCCGGGGCGACGCATCGGTTCCTCCCAACCTGCGCCGGCTGGTTGGGCCATTCGGCGTGCCCTATCCGTTCGACCTGTCCTACATGCGCGGGCGCGGCGGACCGCCGCTGGGCAGCGGGCCCCCGACCACGGTCGGGCCGCCCAAGGGCGTCGAGCCCCTGCCCATCGACCTCTACAGCTCCAAGAACTTCTACAAGGACAAGCAGTACTGGACCGATCCGCGCTACTTCCGCTGCAACACGCCGCGGGTGATCGTCGAGTGGATGTGGGAGTCCGGCAAGATCGGCAAGAACCCGCCGACCTCGGCCTCGTGGGGCTCGAGCTGCGACAACGTCTTCCCGCGCGACAAGATCGTCAGCCACCTGCCCTACAAGACCGCCAAGGAGCACTACGAGGCGCTGCTCGCCAAGGCCAAGGCGCACGGCGGCCCGACCAAGTACACCAAGGCCACGACGCCGGACTGGGACGGCTTCTACAGCCGCGACCCGGACTCCAGCGACGTCCCCATCGGGACCTACCTCGACGACCGGCGCAACGGCGGCCCCGGCCGCGGCGAGCGCTGGATCTGGGGAGGCATCAACCAGGTGCCGACCGTCCTCTCGCTGCTGACGCCGGCCTATCAGACCCGCTACGTCCAGATGCTCTACCACGAGGGCGTCGACAATTCGAAACAGTGGAACGCCTCGTTCTGCTATCCGGAAGGCTTCGTCAGGATATGGGCGGCTGCGTCGCAAGCCTCGAACTTCGAGCTGACCGTGACCCCCTACAAGGTCCAGACCATGGGTGGGGTGGCCGACAACTTCTATCGTGAGATTCTGATCGGCCGCGAGCCGGTGCAGCAGGTGCCTCAGTGGTATGGCGAGACGGTCGGCTTCTGGGACGGCGACACCCTGGTGGCCTGGACCTCCGACATCCAGCCCTGGACCCAGCACACCATGTTCGAGTTCAGCGCCCAGATGCAGGCGGTCGAGACCTTCAAGCCGATCTACGACAAGGCCCACAAATTCATCGGCATCTCCCATGACGCGGTCTGGTACGATCCCGCGGCCCTGGTCCAGCCCGTGCACCTGAGGGACCGCTACATCCGCATCGCGCCGGCCGACAGCCCGCGGGCCCGCTTCACCTTCATCGAGTGCCTGTCGAACATCAAGAACGTGAACGGCCGGCCCAAGCAGCTGACCGCCTCCGATCCGGACTACGTCGACTACTATGGCCGTCCCTGGGCCAAGAACTGGGAGAAGTGGTTCGAGCAAGGCTGGGACAAGCCCGACGACGGCGACGTGCCCAAGGACGTGCTGGACATCTTCAAATAGGGTACGCGCAAGGGGGAGGCCGCGCCGTGAGGGAGAGGATCAATTGAACATGCAGTCAGTTTCGAACGCAGTCATGGCGGCCGCCGCGGTGGGAGCCGCGTCGCTTCTCGCCCTGGCGGGCCCGGCGTCGGCCCACCACTCGTTCGCCATGTACGATCAGACCAAGCTACTGGTGCTGACCGGAGTGACCACCCAGTTCATCGCCCAGGCCAACCATGCCGAGCTGCACTTCTTCCTCATCGGGCCTGACGGCAAGCTGGTGAAGAAGGACGGCAAGAACGTGGACTACGGCGTGGAGATGGCCGGCGCGGCCGCCATGGCCGAGCAGGGCGTCACCGCCGCCTCCTTCCCGGCCGGCACCATCTTCAGCGTGAAGGTGAACCCCATGCGCGACGGGTCGAGCTTCGGCTCGCGCGCGGGCGGCTCGGCCATCGCCAAGTGCCCCTGGAAGTCCCCGCCGGCGCCGGGCCAGAACTGCGCCACGGTCAAGGGCGTCCAGTTCTACGGCGGCGCCGGATTCTGAGCGTGCGGTCTCGATGAGCGTATTGAAGGCCCTGCACGACTGGATCCAGGCCACCCCGCCCAGCCTCCTGCTTCAGAAGAACGAGGCCTGGTTCATGCCGGTGATGCAATCCATCCACATCGCCGGCATCGGCGTGGTGCTGGCCTGCGTGCTGATGATGACCCTGCGCGTCCTGGGCGTCGCCGGCGGCGACCGGACGGTGCTGCAGACCCAGGAACGGTTCGGCCCCTGGCTCACCGGCGCCCTGTGGCTGATGCTGGCCACCGGGCTGCTGATCATCCTTTGCGAGCCGCGCGCGATCGACACCGTGTCCTTCTGGATGAAGATGTTCCTGGTCGTGGTCGGCGCCCTGGTGGCCTGGGCCTTTCAGCGCTCGGTCCACGCCCATGCGGCGGAGTGGGACGGGACGCTCGCCCGCAAAGGCTCGGTCAAGGCCATGGCGATCGCGACCTTGGTCGTCTGGATCGCGATCATCTTCCTGGGGCGGTTCATCGCCTACGACCAGATCTGGGGCAAGCTGTCGCCCTCGGTCTCGACCGGGTCGATCCAATGAACCTGACGCCCTTCCTCGAGAGCCTGGAGCACTCCGGCGTCGCGACCGGCATCCGCAACTCGCTCTACATCTTCCCGTTGCTGGAGGCGACGCACGTCATCGCGCTGGGCCTCGTGTTCGGGACCATCATGATCGTCGATCTGCGCCTGCTGGGGATCGCGGGGACCCAGAGGTCCTACACGCGCATCTCCTCGGACGTCCTGAAGTGGACCTGGGCCGCGTTCGGCCTTGCCGTCCTGACCGGCTCGTTGATGTTCACCACCAACGCCCGCGTCTACGTCGACAACACCTTCTTCCGGCTGAAGTTCGCGCTGATGGCCCTGGCCGGGCTCAACATGCTGGTGTTCCAGCTGACCCTGGCCCGCAGCGGCGACCGCTGGGGCGGCGAGAAGGCGGCGCCCATGCGCGCGCGGGTGGCGGCGACGCTGTCGCTTTTGCTGTGGCTGGGGGTGATCTTCATGGGCCGCTCGGTGGGCTTCACCACCACCGGCGCCCAGGCCAAGGAGAACGCGCCGCCGGCCGGGATCGATTTCGATTCGTTCCTGGGCTCGTCCAGCGCACCAGCCGAGTCCGGCGCGCCCGCGGCCTCGCCGGCCGCCCCGCACTGATCCCCGCGGCTGGGCCGCAGAGGAGACCCCCGATGAACGACCAGACCTTCCGCCCGACCATCTACCTGAAGGACAAGTGTCCGTTCTGCATGAAGATCCGGATCTTCCTGTTGGAATCGGGTCTGCGGGACTCGGTCGAGGTCAAGGACTTCACGCCCGGCACGGACGCCGAGCAGCAGATCCGCGGCGAGGTCGGCCCGCATCTGGAGAAGGTCAGCTTCCCGGCCGCCCAGGTCGCCCCGGGCGAATACCTGGCCGACTCCGACGGCATCATCGCCCGCCTGGCCCAGGGCGTGGGCGTCGACCCGGCCCAGATGCCGGTGCTGAAGGCCTATCTCGAGGGCCCGTTCCAGTCGCTCATGACCCTGTTCCGCGAGAACATGGAGCTGAAGAAGCAGCAGCAGGCCTAAGGCCTGGAAGCGAATCCGGGCGCCGCCTAAGCTCGCCGCGACTCACATCGTCCCGATACGGATGAACGGATGCGGTGGTTCCAGGCGCTGTTGCCGCGCGAACAGAGCTTCTTCGACCATTTCACCGCCCACGCGCGGCTGCTGGTCCTGGGGGCTGAGGCCCTGCGCGAGCTGCTGGACGGCGGCCCCGGCATGACGGCGGCGTGCGCCGCCATCATCCGCCACGAGGAGGCCGCCGACGAGGTCACCCGCACGGTGTTCCTGGCCGTCCGGCGCACCTTCATCACCCCGTTCGACCGCGGCGACATCCGCGACCTGACCACCGCGCTCGATGACGCCATCGACCAGATGCAGAAGACCGCCAAGTCGATCGCGCTGTTCGAGGTCGCCGAGTTCCAGCCCGAGATGCGCGAGATGGGCGACCTGGCGATCCAGGCCGCCTACCTGACCGTCGAGGCCACCGAGCTTTTGCGCGACATGGGCAGGAACGCCGCCCGGCTGAACGCCATCGCCGAGGCGGTGACCCGTATCGAGAACCGTTCGGACGACGTCTATGACGCGGGCATGAAGCGGCTGTTCGGCAAGAGCCAGGACCGGCCGATGGACTTCATCGTCGGCGCCGACATCCTGGACCACCTGGAGAAGGTGATCGACCGTTTCGAGGATGTCTCCAACTCCGTCAGCGGCATCCTGATCGAGCACCTCTAGGGCGATGGACGCTTCGCTCACGCTCTGGATCCTGGTCGCCGTCGCCCTGCTGTTCGACTTCCTGAACGGGTTGCACGACGCGGCCAACTCCATCGCCACCATCGTCTCCACCCGGGTGCTGCGGCCGCGCTACGCGGTGATCTGGGCGTCGGTCTTCAACTTCCTGGCCTTCCTGGTGTTCGGCCTGCACGTGGCCAAGACCGTGGGGTCCGGCATCGTGGCGCTGGACGTGGTCACCGACCGGGTGATCTTCGGCGCCCTGACCGGCGCCATCGTCTGGAACGTCATCACCTGGCTGGCCGGCATCCCGTCCTCCTCCTCCCACGCCCTGGTCGGCGGCCTGGTCGGGGCGGGCCTGGCCAAGGCGGGGCTGAAGGCGATCGTCTGGGGCGGGGTCGGCAAGACCGCCGCCGGCATCGTGGTCTCCCCCCTGTTCGGATTCGTGCTGGCGCTCCTGCTGGTGCTGCTCGTCTCCTGGATCTTCGTGCGCTCGCGCCCTGCGGCGGTGGACCGCCTGTTCCGATCGCTGCAATTCGTGTCCGCTTCGCTCTATTCGCTGGGCCACGGCGGCAACGACGCGCAAAAGACCATGGGGATCATCGCCGTGCTGCTCTTCGCCCACGCCGGCGGACATGGAGCCTTCCGGGTGCCGCTCTGGGTCGTGCTGTCGTGCCAGACGGCCATGGCGCTCGGCACCCTGGCGGGCGGCTGGCGCATTGTTCACACCATGGGTTCGAAGATCACCCGTCTCAGCCCCATGCAGGGCTTCTGCGCCGAGACCGGCGGGGCGATCACCCTGTTCACCGCGACCTATCTGGGCGTTCCGGTATCGACCACCCACACCATCACCGGCGCCATCATCGGCGTGGGCGCGGCCAGGCGCACCGCGGCGGTGCGATGGGGAGTGGCGCGCGGCATCGTGATCGCCTGGATCGTCACCATGCCCATGGCCGGGCTGATCGCGGCCGCCGCCTACCTTCTCGGCGGGGGCCTGCTGCGATGAAGGCCGCCCGCTCCACCGGCATCCAGTACGCCGCCCTGCCCTACCGCTTCGACGGCCGGCAGATGCGCATCCTGCTGATCACCTCCCGCGAAACCCATCGCTGGGTGATCCCCAAGGGCTGGCCGATGAACGGGCTGAAGCCCCAGGACGCCGCCGCCGTCGAGGCCGCCGAGGAGGCCGGCCTGATCGGCGCCATCGAGGACACGCCGCTCGGCTCCTATCGCTACATGAAGCGGCTCAAGGGCGACGACGTCATCGCGGTGCAGGTGATCGTCTTCCCGTTCCTGGTGGAAGCCCAGGTGGAGTCGTGGAAGGAGCAGGACCAGCGCACCCTGCAGTGGTTCGGCTATCGCGCCGCCGCCAGCCGCGTGGCGGAGCCGAGCCTCAAGCGGCTGATCCGCGAGTTCGGGGCGGAGCGCTCGACCTCGTTCATGGCCAGGAGCCTGCGCCGCTACCGGACCTGGCGTCTCGGCGCCGCGGCCTGAGGCCACGTTTGGCGGGGGCGCCAACCTCGCCTAAGTACCGGCCATGATCCCGCGCCTGCTTGCGGCCCTGCGCCGACGATCCCGCCCCGAGGCGCGTCCATGGACGCCCAATGGCGAGACCCTCTACGCCATCGGCGACATCCACGGCCGGTCCGACCTTCTGGAGCCGCTGCTCGAGGCGCCGCGGCGGGACGCGGCCGGCGGCCGGCGGACCATCGTGGTGGGCCTTGGCGACTACGTCGACCGCGGGGCGGACGTCCCCGGCGTGATCGATCGGCTGCTCGACATCGCCGGCCGCGAGGGGGTCGAGGCCCGCTTCCTGCGCGGCAACCACGACCAGCTGCTGCTGGACTTCCTGGCCGACCACACCCTCGGCCCCTACTGGTGCAGGGTCGGGGGCCTGCAGACCCTGCAGGCCTACGGCGTCGAGGCGCCGTCCACGCGCAAGCACGTGCAGGATTGGCAGGACGCCCGGGACGCCTTCGCGGCCAACCTGCCCGCACGCCACCTGGAGTTCTTCCAGGGCCTCCCTCTCAGCTTCACCTGGGGCGACTACTTCTTCGCCCACGCGGGGGCGCAGCCGGGCATTCCCCTCGAGCAGCAGACCGCCCAGGACCTGATGTGGATCCGCAAGCCGTTCCTGGATGACGACCGCCGCTTCGACCGGATCGTGGTGCACGGCCACACCCCGGCCGAGGAAGCGCATGCCGACCACCGCCGCGTCGGACTGGACACTGGGGCCTATATGACCGGGATCCTCAGCGCCTGCCGCTTCGAGGGCGAGGACCGGCTGCTGATCCAGGCGGTTGAACGCCGTGGCGCCGCCCCGGAGGTCCGGTCGCGGCCGCTGTGACGGCCGGGGTGCGCCGCCCGGCGTGACCGTCGCCGCCGACTGAGCCCGCACGGCCGACACGGTCGAGAGTCATGACGAGCCGCGCCATCCGGGCTACCGATGCCGCCGATTGGGACCTCCCGGACGACACCATCATGGCCGAGCTGAACCAGACCCACGACCCGGCGCGGAGAAGCTGGGTGGCCTCGGCCAACGACGGCCAGACCGATTTCCCGATCCAGAACCTGCCGTTCGGCGTCTTCCGCGGGCCGGGCGGCGAGCCGCGGGGCGGGGTCGCCATCGGCGACCAGATCCTCGACCTGCCGGCTGGCCTGCGCCTGGGCCTGTTCGACGGCGACGCCGCCATCGCCGCGCGGGCGGCGGCGGTGGACCGGCTGAACGGCCTGATGGGGCTCGAGCCGAAGATGGTGTCGGCGCTCCGGCGGCGGCTGTCGGACCTGCTCAGCGCCGGCGGCCCGGAGCAGGCTTCGCTCACGGCCAGAGCCGACGAGCTCCTGGTCCCCATGGCCGATGCGGCGATGCAGATGCCGGCGGCCGTCGGCGACTACACCGACTTCTCCTGCTCGACCCATCACATGACGCGCATGGGCGGAGGGGTTGTCCGTCCGGTGTTCCTGCACCTGCCGGTGGGCTACCACGGCCGCGCCAGTTCGCTTCGGGTCTCCGGCGCCGAGGTCCGCCGGCCGCGCGGCCAGTTCGCCGGACCCGACGGCAGGGTCGTCTACGGCCCCGAGCCGCAGCTGGACTTCGAGCTGGAGTTCGCCGCCTTCGTCGGCCGGGGCAACGCGCTCGGCCGGCCGATCCCGGTGGCCGAGGCCGAGGACCACATCTTCGGCTATTGCCTGCTGAACGACTGGTCGGCCCGCGCCATCCAGTTCTACGAGACCGCGCTGGGGCCCTTCCTCGGCAAGAGCTTCCTGACCACCCTCTCGCCCTGGGTGGTGACCCACGAAGCCATGGCGCCGTTCCGCGCGCGGGCCTTCGCGCACCCGTCCGACAACCCGCCGATTCCCGCCCATCTGCTGGACGACGCCGACCAGGCGAGCGGCGGTCTGGACGTGCGCCTGGAGGCCCTGTTGCGCACGGCCGACGCTCGCGGCCGCGGCGAGGCGCCCCAGAGGATCGTGGCCACCAACTTCCGCTACATCTACTGGACCCTGGCCCAGATGCTGGCGCACCACGCCTCGAACGGCTGCGACCTGCGGCCCGGCGACCTGTTCGCCAGCGGCACGGTCTCAGGGCCCGGGGACGAGGCCAAGGCCTGCCTGATGGAGGCCAACGAGCGCGGGCAGCGCACCCTTCACCTGCCCGACGGCGAGACGCGGATGTGGCTCGAGGACGGCGACGAGATCCTGATCCGCGGCCGCGCCAGCCGCGAGGGGTTCGTCTCCATCGGCTTCGGCCCCTGCGACGGCCGCGTGGCCGCCGCCCCGACGTCCTGACCGGGAAAAGGCCTGCCTCCAACCCCGTTCGCCCGCGCCCTGCGTAGTCGTCCATGCACAGGCTCATGGGGGCTCGCATGGCGGCGATCGGACATACGAAGACCCGGCTTGGACGCCGGCGGGTCCTGGCGGCGGCAGCGGCGTTGATCGGCTTGGCCGCCGCCGCGAACGCCCTGGCGGATCCGGGGCCGGTGGGCCTGGAGGTGGTGGACCGCGACAGCGGCCGGACCCTGCCGATCTGGCGCCACGACGGGCGCCTGTTCGTGGCCGGACGGCCGGGCGAGCGCTACAGCCTGCGGATCACCAATCGCACCAGCGGGCGCGTGCTCGTGGTCGTGTCGGTCGACGGCGTCAACATCGTCACCGGCCAGACCGCCAGCTACGACCAGAACGGCTATGTGTTCGACCCGCACCAGTCCTACGACGTGAGCGGATGGCGCAAGTCCGACACCGAGGTCGCGGCCTTCAGCTTCGCCCCCCTGCCCCAGTCCTACGCCGCCCGTACGGGCCGGCCCGAGAACGTCGGCGTCATCGGCATGGCCGTCTTCAAGGAACGGCCGCTGCTCGAACCGGTCATCATCGGGGGCCGCGCCCCGCCGTCGTCGCGCGCCACGCCCGTGACGGCCCAGGCGCCGGCGGCCCAGGCTCTGCCGGCGCCGCCGCGTTCTGGCGTCCTGAACGAGGTGGTGGTGACCGGCGCGCGCGTCGCCCGGCGTGACTTCGGCAGCCCCAGCCCGGTCGACAAGCTGGGAACCGCGCACGGCGCGCGCGAATGGTCGGCGGCGCAACGCGTGGCCTTCGTGAGGGCGACGGCCTACCCTCTGATCTACGAACGGATCGAGTACGACACCTATGACCATCTGGTCGCCGACGGCGTGATTCCAGGCGGCCGGGCCGAGGACCATCGGCCCCGCGCCTTCCCTGCCCAGCCGCATGGAGGAGGATTTGTTCCCGATCCGCCGGACGAACGCTAGGCCCCGGCGCCCGCGGCCATGCAGCAGTTGAGCCCCATCCCCGCCGACCCGGATCCCGCGGCCGACGCCGAGCTGCTGCGCGCCCACGCGGCCGGCGATCCGCACGCCTTCGCGCGGCTCTACGACCGCTACGATCGCCCCTGCTTCCTGTTCGTGCGCCGGATGCTGGGCTCGGCGCACGGCCAGGCCGCCGAGGACCTGCACCAGGAAACCTGGATATCGATCTCCAAGAGCGCCGGCGCCTTCGACCCCCGCAAGGCGAGCTTCCGCGCCTGGCTGTTCACCATCGCCCGCCGCAAGGTCTGGGATCACTTTCGTCGCCAGAGGGTGACCGTCCTGGCGTCCGGCCAGGCCGACGCGGCGATGGCGATCCCCGACGGGGGGCCGACGCCTTTGCAGCAGATGGAATCGCGGGAGCTGGCGCTGAGGCTGGTCGCGGCCGTCGAGGCCCTGCCGCTGGCCCAGCGCGACGTGTTCGTGCGGTTCGCCGACGCCGGGCTCTCGCTGGAGGAGATTTCCAAGGTCACCGGCGCCGGACTGGAGACCACCAAGAGCCGCCTGCGCTACGCCCGCGCGACCCTGAGAGTGACGCTCGCCGCCGAAAGGCCCGCCCATGTCTGATCACCACGCTGCGCCCGATCCGGTCGACAAGGCCTATGTCCAGTCCGAGGCGCTGCTGGGCGACCAGGACGCCCGCGCCGCGCGCCGGGCGCGCGTGCTGGACGCGGTGGCGCGAAAGCCGGCCGCGGCGCCCTCGAACCCGCTCGCCCCGCGGCGGCCGATCCCGTGGCGGCGAGGCGGCTGGCTGGCCGCGGCCAGCGTCGCGGTGTTCTGCGCGGTGCTGGTCTCCCGGGTCTATCCGCCCGTCCGCGATCGGCTGCCGGCGGCGGCGCCCGAACCGGCGCCGTCGGGCTTCCCCGCCACGGCGGCGGCGCGATTGGCTCCATCGGCGGCAAGGCCTGAGGCCTCGGCCCACGCCCCCGGACCCGCAGCGCCGCGGCCGCGGCCCGCCAGGGTGCGTCCGAGCGAGCCGGCCCTCCGGCAGGCGGCGATCGCGCCGTCGCCGGCCGACGTTCCAGTTCCAGCTCCAGCGCTAACTCCAGCGCCAGCGCCCTCGCCGCCGCAGCGCCTGGCCCTGGCGGCGGCGCCGATGGCGCTGCCGTCGGCCCGCCCGCGCACCTCGCCCTTCGAAGAGGTCGTGGTCGCGGGCTCGCGCATATCGCGACGGGACTTCGCCGGGCCGTCGCCCGCCCTGGCCGCCCGGCTGAACGCCACGCCCTTCGTGGGCCAGCCGTTCGATCAGGCCGCGAGCCTGCGCGCCGCCGCCGCCGAGGGGCGGACCGCCGAGCTGCAGACCCTCCTGGCGCGAGGCATACCGGTGGATGCCCCGGACCCCGAGGGCGACACCGCCCTGATGATCAGCATCCAGGCCGGCCGGCTCGAGGCCGTCGCGCTGCTGCGGCGCTACGGCGCCAGCCTGGACCAGAGGAACCGCGCGGGCCTGTCGGCCAGGGACATGGCGCTGGCGAAGGGGGATCCGGCGCTCGACCGCGCCATCGGCCTGGAGCCGTAGAGACCGCCGCGCGAATGTGCCAACCTGCCCCGAGCGACATGGGGGCGACGCATGGCCGACGGGGCCCGGACTCTGGACCTTGCCGAGGTCATCGATCGCGGCGGCATGGCGCCGATCCAGATCCTGGTGGTGGCGCTCTGCGCCTCGGCGCTGTTCGTCGACGGCTACGACATCCAGGTGATGGCCCTGGCGGTGCCGTCCCTGGCCAAGGCCTGGTCGCTGCCGGCCTCCAGCTTCGGCCTGGCCCTCTCGGCGGTGGTCATCGGCATCTCCCTGGGGTCGGGCGTCATCGGCCCCCTCGGCGACCGCTTCGGCCGCCGGGCCATGCTGGTCGCCGCCATGACCACGATCGGCCTGGCCACCGCCGGCACCGCCCTGGCCGCCACGCCCGGCCAGTTCGTGGCCTGGCGGCTGCTGACCGGCGTCGCCCTGGGCGCCGGCATCCCGAGCTGCGCGGCCCTCACCTCGGAATATGCGCCGCTCGCCAAGCGCTCCTTCGTGATGGGGCTGATGAACGTCACCTCGCCGGTGGGCGCCTTCTGCGCCGGCTTCATCGCCCCTCCCGTGCTGGAGGCGTTCGGCTGGCGCGGCGCCTTCCTGATCGGCGGCGCGGCGCCCCTGCTGATCGCCGCGCTGGTGGCGCTGACCGCGCCGGAATCGCTGAAGTTCCTGCTGGTCCGCCGCCCCGCCGACCCGCGCATCGGCCGCATCCTCGGCCGCATCGCCCCCGAGATCGACCCCTCGACCGTGGCGGTCGGCGCCGTCGAAGGCGCGCCCCAGGCCTCGCCCCTGGCCCTGATCAAGCCGCCGTTCCTGGGCCGCACCCTGCTGCTCTGGGGGATGCTGGCCCTGAACCTGTTCAACCTCTACGTCCTGATCAGCTGGCTGCCGACCCTGCTGCAACAGTCGGGATGGAGCATGGCCTCGGCGCTGCAGGGCGCGGTGCTGATCCAGGGCGGCGGCGTGGTGGGCGGCCTGACCATGGCGCGCTTCCTGGATCGCGGCGCGACGCGTGGGGCGCTGATCGTGGGTTTCCTGCTCTCGGCCGCCTGCCTCGGCCTCTTCATGGTGGTTCCGAGCGGTGCGCCCTGGGTGGCGCTGCTGCTGCTGCTGGGCGCGGGGGTCTCGGGTTCGCAGCTGTCGCTGAACGCCCTGTCGGCGGCCTACTATCCGCCGGCGATCAAGGCGACGGGCGTGGCCTGGGCCCTCCTGATCGGCGGCCTGGGCTCGGTGGCGGCCCCGATCGCCGGGGCCTGGATGCTGGAGGCGCGCCTCTCCACCATCGCCATCCTGGGCCTTTTGGCGATCCCCGCCTTGATCTGCGCCGCCGCCGTAGGGCTGATGCGCCAGGAATGGCAGGCGCACTGAAGCGCCGCCGCATCGGGAGGACTGGATGAGCGGTTTGCAGGAGCTTGCCGGCAAGACGGCGGTGGTGACGGGCGGCGCGTCCGGCATCGGGCGAGGCATCGCCCAGGCGCTGGTGGCGGAAGGGATGCAGGTCGTCATCGCCGACGTGGAGGCCGACGCCCTGGCGCGCACGGCCGCCGAGATCGGGGCGGTGGGCATCCAGGCCGACGTCAGTTCGATGGACAGCATCCAGGCCCTGGCCGACGAGGTGCGCGGCCGGTTCGGCCTGGTGCACGTGCTCTGCAACAACGCCGGCGTCGGCTCGACCGCGCCGATCGCGCGGATGACGCCCTCGGACTGGCAGTGGATGCTGGGCGTCAATCTGATGGGCGTGATCCACGGCACGCGGGCGTTCCTGCCGCTGCTCGCGGCCAATCCCGACGGCGGCCACATCGTCAACACCGCCTCGATGAGCGGCTTTCGGATCGTGCCGGGGCTCGGCGGCTACGGGGTGACCAAGTTCGGGGTCATGGCCTTCTCCGAGACCCTGGCGCTCGAGCTGGCGGCCGAGGGGTCCAAGGTGGGGGTGAGCGTGCTATGCCCGGGACCGGTGCATTCCAACATCAAGGCCAGCACCCGCAACCGGCCGGGCGAGCTGGCCGGCGGCGCCCTGGCCGATTCCGACCTGGAGCAGAGCGAGGAGGGCCGGCGGCTGCGCTGGCTCGACCCGATCGAGGTGGGCCGGATCGTGGTGGACGCGATCAGGGGCGGAGACCTCTACGCCCTGACCCATCCGGAAATGGGGCCCATGGTCGAGGAGCGGCACCGCGCCATCGAGGCCGCCTTCCGCGCCGCCGCGGGCGCCCCGGCATGAGCGGCCTGAAGGACCTCGCCGGCAAGACGGCGGTCGTCACCGGCGGCGCCTCGGGCATCGGCAAGGGCATCGCCCAGGCGCTCAAGGCGGAAGGGATGCAGGTGGTCATCGCCGACATCGAGCGCGGCGCGCTGGAGGCCGCGGCCGAAGAGATCGGCGCCGTCGGCGTCGCGACCGACGTCAGCTCCATGTCGAGCGTACAGGCCCTGGCCGACGAGGTGCGGCTGAGGTTCGGGACCGCGCACCTGGTCTGCAACAACGCCGGCGTGGGCTCCGGCGCCCGGGTCGCCGACATGAAGGCCGCCGACTGGGACTGGATCCTGGGCGTCAACCTCAGGGGCGTGATCCACGGGGTGCAGGCCTTCCTGCCCCTGCTCTCGGCCAATCCCGAGGGCGGCCACATCGTCAACACCGCCTCCATGAGCGGCCTCAGGGTCCGGTCCCAGGCCGGCGGCTACGCGGTGACCAAGTTCGGCATCGTGGCCCTGTCGGAAACCCTGGCGCTGGAGCTGGCGGCGGAAGGCTCCAAGGTCGGGGTGACGGTGCTGTGCCCCGGGATGGTTCACACCAACATCAAGTCCAGCCTGCGCAACCGGCCGGACGGCCTCGCCCAAGGCGCCCTCGCCGACTACGACATCGAGCAGAGCGAGCTGGGCGCGCGAATGCGCTGGCTGGATCCGCTCGAGGTGGGCGAGATCGTCGTCCGGGCCGTCCGGCGGGGCGACCTCTACGCCATCACTCACCCCGAGCAGCTCGACGAGGTGGAGGCGCGGCACCGCCGCATCGAAGCGGCCTTCAAGGCCGCCGGCGGACGATAGACGGGAGGGAGCGATGAAACACATCCTGGCTGCGAGCCTCATCGCCAGCTGCCTGGCCCTGGCGGCCGCCGCACACGGCGCGGAACTGCATTGGGCGAGGGCATGGGCGGCCTCGGCCCAGGCGCCGACCACGGCCAGCGGGCCCTTCGCGGGCTCGCCCACCTTCCACGACCAGACCGTCCGGCAGGTGGTCCGCCTGAGCGGCGCCGGACGACGGGTGCGGGTGCTGTTCACCAACGAGTTCGGGACCGCGCCGGTGGCCATCGGCGCGGCGCACCTGGCGCTGGCCGGCGCCGGCGGGGCGATCCGGGCGGGCAGCGACCATGTGCTGAGCTTCGGCGGCAAGCCCTCGGCGGTGATGCGGGCCGGCGCGCCCCTGCTCTCCGATCCGGTCGACATGCCGGTGAAGGCGCTGACGCGGGTGGCCATCAGCCTCTATCTGCCCGGCCAGGTCGACGCCTGCACCTGCCATGGCACCAGCGCCGAGCCTGGCTATGTGGCCCCGGGCGACCAGACCTCGGCCACCAGCCTTCCAGTCGCCGGCGGGCCGGGCGGCCTGCCGCGGGTGATGATCTCGGGCGTCGACGTGGCCTCGGACGCGCCCGCCGGGACCATCGTGGCCTTCGGGGACTCGATCACCGACGGCGTGGGCTCGACCCCGGGCGCCGACCGGCGCTGGCCCGACCAGCTGGCCGACCGGCTGCAGGCCGCCGGCCGCCACGACCTGGCCGTCGCCGACGAGGGCATCAGCGGCAACCGCGTGCTGAACGACGGCTTCGGCGTCAGCGCCCTGGCGCGCTTCGACCGCGACGTGCTGGAGACCCCGGGCCTGCGCGACGTGATCCTGTTCGAGGGCATCAACGACATCGGCATCTCGTTCATGAAGCGCCAGGCGGGCAGGCCGCTGGCCGGGTTCATGGCCAGCCTGCCGGGCGGACCGGTCACCGCCCAGGACATCATCTCGGGCTACCGCCAGCTGATCGCCCGGGCCCATGAGCACGGGGTGAAGATCTTCGGCGCCACCATCACGCCCTACGAGGGCGCGGCGACCTTCTCGCCCGAAGGAGAAGCCGCCCGCCAGGCGGTGAACCACTGGATCCGCACCTCCGGCGCCTTCGACGGGGTGATCGACTTCGACGCCGCCTGGCGCGACCCGGCCCATCCGGGCCGCATCAAGGACGGCCTGCACATGGGCGACCACCTGCACGGCGACGACGCCGGCTACAGGGCCCTGGCGAACGCCGTCGACCTGAAGCTGTTCCGATGATCGGCCGCGTCGTCCTGCCGGACGGCTCGGACGTCCCCGCCCTCGGCCAGGGAACCTGGCGCATGGGCGAGGACGCCCGGCTGCGCGCCGAGGAAGCCCGCGCCCTCCGGCTCGGCGTCGATCTGGGCATGAGCTTGATCGACACCGCCGAGATGTACGGCGACGGGTGCGCCGAAGACCTGATCGGCGAGGCCCTGGGCGACCGGCGCGAGCAGCTGTTCCTGGTCAGCAAGGTCTATCCCCACAACGCCGGCCCCGGGCGGATCGAGCGGGCCTGCGAGGCCAGCCTGCGGCGGCTGAGGACCGACCGGCTGGACCTCTATCTGCTGCATTGGCGGGGCTCGGTCCCCCTGGCGGAGACGGTCGAGGGGATGGAGGCGCTCGTCGCCGCCGGCAAGATCCGGCGCTGGGGCGTGAGCAACCTCGACCTGGCCGACATGGACCAGCTGATCCGCGCCGGCGGCCAGGCCTGCGCCGCCAACCAGATCCTCTACAACATCACCGAACGGGGCCCGGAATTCGAGCTGATCCCCGAACTGGAGCGGCTGGGCATCCCCGTCATGGCCTATAGCCCCGTGGGCCAGGGCCGGCTGCCGCGCTCGGCGGCGCTGGCCGCCGTGGCCGGGCGGCACGGCGCCACGCCCTTCCAGATCGCCCTGGCCTGGGCGATGCGCGATCCAGGCGTCATCGCCATTCCCAAGGCCTCGGACGAAGCCCACGTCCGCGACAACCGCCGCGCCGCCGACATCGCCCTGACGCCGGAGGACCTGGCCGAAATCGACGCCGACTTCCCGCCGCCGACGCGGCGGACGCGCCTGGCCATGCTCTGACCCGGCCGGCTGCGAGCCGCCGACGCGCGCGCGCCCTGATTTCACCTGGAGCGACGTCCCAGGGCGAAGCTTCAGCCTGCATTGACGGGCGTCGCCGCCAAGCCGATCAATAGCCCAAGATCGCCAAAGCTCGGCCCGGCCGACAGCGCGAACAAAACATCGGGGGCGGACATGCATCGACGGGCGGTTTCGGCGACGGCGAGAGTCTCAGGGGCATCGACGGCCATCCGGGCGGCGGGGCTCGCCGCCTTGCTGGCGGCCTCCATGCTTTCGGCGCCGCAGCTGGCCCGGGCGGACTGGCCGGCCGTCAACGGCGCGGAGAACCAGCGCTACTCGCCGCTCAAGCAGATCGACACCAAGACCGTCGCCAAGCTCGGCGCGGCCCAGATCATCGACGGCATCGCGCCCAGCGCCGCGCCGCGGAGCGTGCCGGTGGTCGACGGCGACCTGATGCTCGTGCCCTCGGTCCGCTACGTCTACGGCGTCGATCTCGCCTCCGGCAAGGTCGCCTGGCGCGCGGACCCCGGCGCTTCGCCGTCGCGCGGCGGCCTGGCGGTGGGCGGCGGCATGGTGTTCATCGGCGTGGGCGGCGCCACGCCCAGCCTGGTCGCCATCAACGAGAAGACGGGCGAGGTGCTCTGGACCAGCGTCCTGGCGCCGGCCTCGGGCGAGCCGACCGGCCAGGCCTCCGGCGCGCCGCTCTATTCGGATGGGATCGTGAGCATCGGCACCAACGCCGACTACGGCTACCGGGGCCAGATCGTCGGCTTCGACGCCAAGACCGGCAAGGAAGCCTGGCGCTTCTACGTCACTCCCTCGCCCGGCCAGCCGGGATCGGAGACCTGGCCCAAGGACAACAATGCCTGGCTGCATGGCGGCGGTGCCGTCTGGCTGGACGGCGTCTACGATCCCAAGCTGGGCCTGGACGTCTACGTCACCGGCAACGCGGTGCCGCAATACGGCGGAGAGTACCGCCCGGGCGACAACCTCTTCACCGATTCCATCGTCGGCCTCGACGCCAGGACGGGCCAGCTGAAGTGGTACTACCAGATGGTCCACCACGACATCTGGGAAGCCGACATCGCCGAGGCGCCGGTCCTGTTCGACGCCAAGGTGAACGGCAAGGTCGTCAAGGCGGCGGCGGCCATGCGCACCGACGGCCACCTGTTCATGGTGGACCGCACCACCGGCAAGCCGATCACGCCGATCGAGGAGCGCCCTGTGCCCCAGGACGCCTACCAGAAGACGGCGGCCACCCAGCCCTATCCCGTCGGCTCGGACTCCGTGCTGCCCGACTGCGACTACTACAAGACCCAGACCCTGCCGGCCGGCTTCCAGCTGGGCTGCTTCTTCACCGCCGCTCCGGTCGATCGCCAGGACCTGTTGGCGCCGGTCTACGGCATGCGCTCCACGCCCATGGCCTACAGCCAGCAGACGGGCTTCTTCTACGCCACCGGCAACGCCGGGCTGCAGTGGTTCCGCAGGTCCAAGGACCCCGACTTCTTCAGCCTGGGCTTCAGCAACCGTGTGCCGGGGCTCAACAAAGTGGGCTACGCGGTGCTGGGCGCCATCGACAGCAAGACGGGCAAGGTCGCGTGGGAAAAGCAGTTCCGGGGCGCCAGGCCGAACGGCGCCATGGCGACCGGGGGCGGGCTGGTGTTCCAGAACCTCAGCAACGGCGAGCTGCAGGCCTATGACGCCAAGACGGGCGCGCAGCTGTGGAGCTTCGAACTGGGCGCGGCGTCCGGCAGTCCGCCGATCGCCTTCGAGCGCGGCGGCCAGGAGTACATCGCCACCGTGGCCGGCAGCAGTGTGTGGCTGTTCAAGCTGGGCGGCGAGCTGCCCCAGCGCGCGGCGCCGCCGCCCCGCGCCAGCGAGGACTTCTCCGGCCCCATCGCCGACAAGTCCAGCATCGAGACCTCGCTTCTGGTCACCGACCAGGGCCTGACCGGCCAGCACGCCATCCAGGACGAGTACGAGTTCAATCCCTTCCGTGCGCGGGTGAAGGCGGGGACCAAGGTGAGCTGGAGGAACAACGGGGTCCTGGACCACACCATCGTCGCCGTCGACGGCTCATGGTCGACCGACACCCTGCATCCGCTCGATATCGGCGCCCACGTGTTCGACAAGCCGGGGACCTATGTCTACCACGCCAAGGAATATCCCTGGCAGTACGGCGAGATCATCGTCACGCCCGCCGATGCGGCGCCGGCGGCCCACTAGCCCATGGCCGCGCCTGACCGGCTTTCGATGGGGCGTCGCGGCGTTCTGATCCTGGCCGCGACGCTGGCGCTCGCCGGCTGCGGCCGGGGCGGGCAGAGCGCGATCGGCTCGAACCTGGTGTTCGTCACCAACGAGTTCTCCGGCGACCTCAGCATCGTCGACGGGGCGACCGGCCGGGTGCAGGGGACCTATCCCCTCGGCAAGCGCCCGCGCGGGGTCAAGCTCAGCCCCGACGGCCGGGTGCTCTATGTGGCGCTGTCGGGCTCGCCGGTGGCGCCGCCCGGGACCGACGAGAGCAAGCTGCCGCCGCCCGACCCCAGCGCCGACGGCGTCGGCATGTTCGACCTGGCCTCCCACAAGCTGGTGGGCGTGGTGCGCGGGGTCGCCAACCCGGAACAGCTGGCGGTGTCCCGCTCGGGACTGGTCTATGCGGGCAGCGAGGCGGCGAGCGGGGTCGTGATCCTCGACCCGCAGGAGCGCAAGGCGGTGGGCGTCATCGCGGTGGGCGACGAGCCCGAGGGCGTCGCCCTCAGCCCCGACGAGCGGTTCCTCTATGTCGCCATCGAGGGCGAGAACAAGGTGGCCGTCATCGACGTGGCCGGGCGGCGGGTGATCGCCCGACCGGCCGTCGGCGGCCGGCCGCGCAGCATCGCCTTCTCGCCGGACGGAACCCGCGCCTATGTGACCGACGAACTGCAGGGCGCCGTCACCGAGATGGACGGGCGCACCCACCAGGTCCTGCGCACCTTCCCCGTGCCGGGCGCCGGCGCCAAGCCCATGGGCGTGGTGGTCTCGCCCGACGGCTCGAAGGTCTATGTCACCACCGGCCGTGGCGGGACGCTGGTGGCCATCGATGCGGCCTCCGGCAAGGCCGCCCCTCCCCTCGCCGTCGGCCAGAGGCCCTGGGGCGTGGCGATCAGCGCGGATGGCCGGCGGCTCTACACCGCCAACGGCCCCTCCGACGACATGACCATGGTCGATGCGGCGACGATGAAGGCGATCGGCAAGGTCCACCTGGGCCAGCGGCCCTGGGGCGTGGCGGCGGCGCCGGCGAACTGATCCAGGGCGGGGAGAGGCCGCGGGCGCAGAGCCGCCAGGCGATCGGCGGATGCTCCCGGCGGGCGGCCTACCCGGCCTGGGCGCCGTGGGCCTGAACCGCGGGCTGGTCGTAGAGCGAGGTTTCGGGACCTGCGCTGATGTTCATCCACGCCACGACGCCCAGCACGGCCAGGGTGAAGGCGAGGGTCGGCAGCGAGCGGGCGGGAACCATGGCCGGTCAGGCCGCCAGCGCCGGGGCGCCGGTCACCTGGGCGGCGGAGGCGAAGGCGGCCTTCAGCGCGTCCTCGCGCAGCTCGGGGCTGACATTGACGCCCTCGGCGCGGATGACGGTCGGGTCCTTGACGCCGATGAAGCCGAACAGACCCTTCAGATAGGGCTCGTGGAAATCGGCCGCGGCCTGGGGCGTGCCGGGCGCATAGAGGCCGCCGCGGGCCGAGGCGATGATCACCGTCTTGTCGCCGGCCAGGCCCTGGACGCCCTCGGCCGTGTAACGGAAGGTCTTGCCGGCCACCATGATGCGGTCGAACCAGGCCTTCAGCTGGCTCGGGATGCCCAGGTTGTACATGGGCGCGCCCAGCACCACGACATCGGCGTCCAGGAACTCCTGGAGGACGGCGGCCGTGCGGGCGGCCTCCCCTTCCAGCCCATCGCCGCCCGTCTCGCGCAGGGCGCCGACGTTGTGGCTGTCCAGATGGGGGATCGGATCGGCGTCGAGGTCGCGATGGACGACCTCGAGGGCGGGGTTGGCCCGGACCAGGTTTTCGACGATCGCCGCCGAGATCTGGCGGCTGACCGCGCCGGGCCCGGTTATGCCGGCATCGATGTGAAGAAGTTTCATGGCTGCGCTCCTCGCTGCTGGCGACTTAGCTAGCTATGAGACACTGGAGCGATTAGATCGGTGAGCCAGAACAGATTGTTCCGGTGATAGGACAATGCGGGATCTCAACGACCTGGGCCTCTACGCCGCGGTGGTGACCCACGGGGGCTTTTCGGCGGCCTCGCGGGCCCTGGGTCTGCCCAAGTCCAGGATCAGCCGGCGGGTGGCGGCGCTGGAGAGCCAACTCGGCGTGCGACTGGTCGAACGCTCGACCCGCCGCTTCAAGGTCACCGACGTCGGCCAGGACGTCTATCGCCACGCCCGCGCGGCGCTGACCGAGGCCGAGGCGATCGAGGAGGTGGTGGCTCGGCTGAAGGCCGAGCCGCAGGGCCTGGTGCGGATCAGCTGCCCGATGGACTCCGACCGGCTGATTGGCGCGGCCCTGCCGGCCTTCCTGACCCGCCATCCGAAGCTCAAGGTCCAGGTGATCGTCTCCAATCGCCGGGTCGACCTGATCGAGGAGAGCGTCGACGTGGCCGTGCGGGTGCGCGAACGGCTCGACACCGACCAGGATCTGCAGGTGAAGATCATCTCCCGCGCGGCCAGCATGATGGCCGCCAGTCCGGCCTTCGTGGCCGAGCACGGCCAGCCGGCCGTCCCCGAGGACATCCCGGGCTTCGCGACCCTCAGCCATACCGATCGGCCCGGGCTGGATCGCTGGAGCCTGCTGAACGGCGAGGAACACGAGGTCGAGATCGCCCACGAGCCGCGGCTGTCGGCCAGCAGCTTCCCGGTCCTGCGCGAGGCCGCCATCGCGGGCCTGGGGATCGCACTCTTGCCCGAATACGTCTGCCGGGACGGTTTCGAGACCGGACGGCTGGTGCGCATCCTGCCGGACTGGGCCGCGCGGCAGGGCATACTGCACCTGGTCTTCACCTCCCGGCGCGGCCAGCTGCCCGGCGTGCGCGCCGTCATCGACCTGCTGGCCGAGGTGCTGAGCCCCCGCTCGGAGGCCTGGATGCGGGCCGTTCGATGAGGGGCGCCGGCGCCCCTACGTTGATGTAGAACCACGCCCTTCCCGGCCTGAGCGCGTTCATGGCTGGGATGGCTTGCATCCCGAGGATGGGGCGACCCACGTGAGCGCAGATATCGCCGGCCACCGGCTTCTCCGTCCGATCGACCGGCGCCGAGATCACATCCGCGGCGGAAGCGCCCGCAGCCGCCGGGTCGTGGTGGTCCTCTACGGCGACTACCTTTGCCCCTATTGCCGCAGCCTCCGGCCAGTGCTGGAGCGCCTGCGCGAGGCGCTGGGCGAACGGATGCTCTACGCCTTCCGGCATTTCCCGAACGAGCGCGCTCATCCCGGCGCCACCTTGATGTCGATCGGCGCCGAGGCGGCGGGCCGGCAGGGCCGGTTCTGGGACATGCACGACGCGCTCTATGCCTATGAGGCGCCGCTCGACCGGGACGCCCTGCTCCAGATCGCCGCCTCGCTAGACCTCGACATGGGCCGCTTCACCAGGGACCTCGAGGATCCGAAGCTGCGCCAGCGGGTCGAGCAGGACCTGGCCGACGGCCGCGCCAACGGGGTGACCGCCACCCCGACGATCTTCGTCGACGGGCTGCGCTACGACGGGGCGTGGGACTTCTACTCCATGCTGGACTCGCTCGAGCGGCCGGTGGGCGTCCGGGTGCGGCGCACCGCCAGGGCGTTCGCCAACCTGCCCACCTCGGCGGGCCTGGTGCTGCTGGCGGCGGCGGCCCTGGCCCTGATCTGCGCCAACGGCCCGCTCGCGTCCGTCTACCAGCAGGTGGTGCACGCCAAGATCGGCGTCGGCCCCACCGGCAGCGTGCTCAGCCTGAGCGTCGCCGAATGGTGCTCGGAGGGCCTGCTCGCCATCTTCTTCCTGATCCTCGGGCTGGAGATCCGGCGCGAAGCCACCGCCGGAACCTTCACCGACTGGCGCGCGGCGCTCGCGCCCCTGCTGGCCGCGCTTGGCGGCGTCATCGCCCCGGCGGCCATCTACCTGGCGATCAATCCGGGGGCGACCGCGTCCGGCTGGTCGGCGCCCGCCGACACGGGGGTGGCCTTCACCCTGGGCGTGCTGGCCATCTTCGGCGCGCGGATCTCGGCCGGACTGAAGGTGTTCGTGGCGACCTACGCCGTCGCCGACGACGTGCTGTCGATCCTCATCCTGGCGGTGTTCTATCCGCGGTCGATCCACGCCGAATGGCTGATCGCCGCGGGCGCGGCGGTGGGCGCCATGGCGCTGTTCAGCCGCTGGCGGGTCTATGCCGCCTGGCCCTATCTGGCCGCCACCCTGGTGCTCTGGCTGTCGCTGCACCTGGCCGGGGTCAGCGGGGCGATCAGCGGCATCGCCCTGGCCGCCTTCCTGCCGCCGAGGCCCGTGCCCAATCCGGGTCCCCTGCTGGCCCAGGCGGCGACGGCGCTGGCCGAGCTCGAACATGCCGAGCGCGAGCTGAAGAAGGCCGGGAAAGGCCGCCGCGAGCTGCAGCAGGAGCCCGTCTGGGACTGGGCCAGCCGCAACCTGTCGGCCGCCGCCGAACGGCTGCTGTCGCCCGCCGAGCGGGCCGAGCGGGCGGTGGCGCCGTGGTCCTCCTACGTCGTGCTGCCGCTGTTCGCCTTCACCGCGGCGGGCGTCACCCTGGCCGCCGACCTGCAGGCGCCCGACGCCCTGCGGGTCCTGATCGGGGTGGCGCTGGGCCTGGCCATCGGCAAGCCTCTCGGCATCGTCCTGGCCACCTGGGCCGCCGCCAAGAGCGGCATCGCCGTCTTCCCGGCCGG
>JANWHQ010000146.1 GCA_025450315.1 Caulobacteraceae bacterium | reverse complement strand
GGTGTCTTCGCACTCGACCGAGAAGTTGCAGACGGCGCCGTGACCGCTCATCGGGGGCCGTCCAGGTAGAAGACGTTGCCCTCCGGGTCGGCGAACATGGCCATGTAGCCGCCCCAGGGCTGGCGGCTGGGCTCCATGGTGAAGCGCGCGCCGCGGACCTTCATCTCGCGACAGGCCGCATCGACATCCTCGACCACGAAGCCGATGCCTGTGAGCCGGTCGGCCGGCGGTTCGGACGGCGCCGCCTCGCCCGACCCGGCGACGGCGAAGCCCACGGTCCCGCCGTCGAAGCGGGCGTAGTGGAAGGACTCGTCGGCGAACTGCAGCTCCAGGCCGACGACGTCCCGGAAGAAGGCGATCTCGCGCGCCACGTCGTGGACGTGCAGGTTGATGTAGCCGATGCTTGGTTTCATGGCGGGCTCTCCCACGGTGTGCGGCCAAGCTAACGCCGGCCGGCCGTGGCGCGCTATCGATAGATCGACAGGAAGTGTCGCGCATGCGCCAAGCTTGCGTTTGGCCGGTCAGGGTCAGAACAGCTCCAGCTGGCTCCCGCCCGCCGTCCGGCGGAACTGGGTGAGGTCGAGGTCCTGGTAGGGCTGGTCCAGGCCCAGGCGGGCCTTGGCCAGGGCGAAACGGCGCGAGATCATCGCCGCCACCGGCCCCTCGCCGCGGGCGCGCTTGCCCCAGGCCGGATCGTAGTCGCGCCCGCCGCGCATCTGGCGGATCAGGCTCATCACCCGCCTGGCGCGGTCGGGCCGCTCGGCCTCCAGCCACTCGCGGAAAAGGTCCTTGATCTCCCAGGGCAGGCGGATGGCGACATAGTGGGCGTGGCGGGCGCCGGCCTCGGCCGCGCGCTCGAGCACCTCCTCCATCTCGTGGTCGTTCAGGCCCGGGATCACCGGCGCGAAGCCGACCATCACCGGCGCCCCGGCCTCGGCCAGCTGGCGCAGGGCCCACAGCCGCCGCTCGGGGGTGGAGGCCCGCGGCTCCATGGCGCGGGCCAGCCTGCGGTCCAGCGTGGTGATCGAGACCGAGACCATGGCCAGGCCTGCCTGGCCCATCGGCCCCAGGATGTCGGCGTCGCGGGCGACCAGGGCGTTCTTGGTGGTGATGGTGACCGGGTTCCTGAAGCGGGCCAGCACCTTCAGGATCTCGCGCGTGATCATCAGCTTGCGCTCGATGGGCTGGTAGGGATCGGTGTTGGCCCCCAGCTGGATGCGCTCGCACTTGTAGCCGGGATGCGACAGCTCCTTTTCCAGCAGCCGCGCCGCCTCGGGCTTGAAGAACAGCTTGGTCTCGAAGTCGATGCCGGGCGACAGGCCCATGTAGGCGTGGGACGGCCGCGCGAAGCAGTAGACGCAGCCGTGCTCGCATCCCCGGTACGGATTGATCGACTTGTTGAAACCGATGTCGGGACTGTCGTTCTCGGTGATGATCCTGCGGGCCTTCTCGACCTGCAGCTCGGTCTTCAGCTGGGCCGGATCGTCGTCCTCGCGGTCCCAGCCGTCGTCGAAGCCGTGGCGGGTGAAGGCCTCGAACCGGCCGGAGTCATTGGACTTGGCCCCACGGCCCCGGGGGCCATTGGGCGGGAAGCACGCTTGGGTCATGGCCCAAGACTATCATTGACCGAGAACATAACAAGAACATACGCTGCCGCCGCGGTCTCGGAGATCGCGGTTCACCGCCAGTCGCGCCGCTGTTAGGCTCGGACGGCGAGCGCGGGGCGCGCGTCGCCTCCCTGGGGAACAATCATGGCCGTGGCCGAGCTCGCTGCAGCGCCCGGCATCCTGTCGAGCGCGCCGCGCAACCAGAGAGGGCGGAGAGCGGGTGGAGCTATGGCGACTTGATGCGACGGATCTGGCCCAACTGATCCGTCTGGGCCAGGCTTCGAGCCGCGAGGCCGTGACCTCGTGTCTGGCCCGGATGGATCTGGTCAATCCAAAGCTCAACGC
Source organism: Caulobacteraceae bacterium (assembly GCA_025450315.1). Taxonomy (GTDB): domain Bacteria; phylum Pseudomonadota; class Alphaproteobacteria; order Caulobacterales; family Caulobacteraceae; genus JANWHQ01. Next base: position 19,410 of record JANWHQ010000146.1, on the reverse strand, counting down.
GATCGTCCGCCGCATGGACGACGAAGCCTTGGCGGCGGCGGAAGCTGCGGACGCCGCGCGCCCGGCTGGACCGCTCCTGGGACCGGCGAGGTGATCGAGGCGGCCGAGGGCGTCGTCCAGGCGATCGACCCGATGTGGTAGCACGACCTGCCCGCGGCGAGCCGACCCGGGCCCCTATCTGACCGGTTGCGGCCCGGGTGGAATTTGCACCCATCCGACAGGCGCTGGCGGAAAATAGAGCGGCCCATGCGTCACCGGCTTGTGGGCCTGGCTCTTCACGTGGGAAGGCCTGGACGCGGAGAGTCCGGAAGTGTTGTGCGAGGCAGGAGAAATCTGGTTGGACCGCAGTCCCGAATAGGTCGCCGTGCGGTTCGGCTCGGAGCACGGCCGCCAGAAAAGCGTCCTGCGACCGACGTATGCGTGGTCGCCGCTCAGCGCGTTGGAGCCCAGATGCTCCGGGTCAGAGCTGAGAGGAATTGTCCGGATTTCGGCCCCGCTCGCCGCGTCCCGCCAAGTGCTGCAGGACCTGTCCCAATACAGGTTCCGCCGACCAACCTGAGCGTGGTCCCCCTGGCCCGTGTTTGCTCCGAGATGATCAGGATCTGCGCTCAAGGGGATCGTCTTGACCGGCTGGCCCGTCGCGGCATCGATCCACGCTGCCTTTGCGGTCCCACACGCCAATCCGGCCAGCACAAGGAGCGGGAGTGCGCCCCGGGGCCAACGGGTCTGTAATGGAATCACCCGCCGGGTCCCTTCGCGGGAATCGTTGTCTCAATGGGCGTGTAGACGACGGCGATCTGTTTCCTGTGCGCCGCGGTTGGCTCGTTCAGCAATCCTCCCGGACCTTTCACGCAGTATTTCGTACGACTCACCATCACACCAGGAACAGGCGCGGTCGAGTACGCGACGCCTACGGGTCCAAAGGCTTGGTGGCAGGGCGCAGCACATGAAAGCCTCTGTAGGTCCTTCATCATCAGCCCTTCGGCCGTAGTCCCCTGCGGACTTTGGAGAACCGCCCGCTGCTGTTGGTTGTGGTTTGCAATGTTGGCGAACTGGGCGAGCGCCGGATTGTACACCTTGCCGCTGACCGTGACGAAACTCTCGCAGGCCATCACAAATGGCTTTCCCGCGGGAATGGCTTGGCGAACCTTCGGCGGCAGTGGTGGGCCGCCCAGCGCACCTGAGCACACTCCAAGATCCAAGACAGAGATGATGAACAGTGCGGCTCTGGATGCCCCGGTCTTCATTGTCCCCTCCCGCTATTTGGAGATATCGAACTCGCCACTGACCAGGCCAAGAGGTCCCAGCCGATCAGATCTTCCTCAGCTCGACCCTCCGGTTCTTGGCTTTGCCCACGTCGTCGGTGTTCGGAGCCACAGGCTTGCTGTCGCCATAGCCCTTGGCCACGAGGCGCGTCTTGTCGATGCCGTACTTGCCCACTAGCGCACCCACCACCGCGTCTGCGCGGCCCTGCGACAGGGTCATGTTGTGGGCCGAGGAGCCGCTGTTGTCGGTGTGGCCCGAGACTTCCAGCTTCAGCGACCGGTCGATCTTGAGCAGGCTCGCCACCTCCGAAAGCGTCGCGTCGCTCTCCGGCTTCAGCGTCGTCTTGTCGGTGTCGAAATAGACCCCGTAGAGGTCGATGAAGCCCTTGGTCGCCAGGGCGTCGGCCATGTCCGCGGCCTTCACCGTGACCATCTGGTTCTGCACGGGCTTCGAGACCACCATGTCGACCACGGCGAAGGGTTGGCCGGCGGCGAAGTGGACCTTGTTCTTGTAGGTGACGTCCGAGTCCGCCTTGTAGCTGGCGACCAGCACGGTCACCGTCACCGGCTTGCCGCCCGACAGCGCCTTGGCCGTCACGTACCCGAAGTCCTGCGCCCCGGCGAGGCCGAGATTGGACCACATGAAATCGGTGTTGGGCTCCCAGCTCTGGCGGAAGGCCTGGGGGCCGAAATCCCGCAGGAGGTCGCTGTTTCCGCGCAGCTCGCCGGTCTGGGCGAAGCCGGCGTCGCCGAGGGCCTGCTCGTAGTTGCGCAGCACTTCGAGCATCGAGTGCCCGGCGGGGACCTGATAGACGATCCGGGTGATCTGCCCTTCGATCGGCGAGAAGATCCAGTTGTCGGGCTTGGCCGGGTCCTTGGCCCCGACCTTCAGCTCCTCGTAGGGCAGGGCTTCGTAGTTCACGATCTTCGAGCCCTGGAAGCGCTTCAGGAAGCCCGGATCGTGGCTGCCGGGCAGGTCGCCTGGCTGGCTGGGCGCGGGTGCGAGCGAGCCCTTGATCTCGCTGAGCTGGACGTCCGCCGCGGGCGCGGCGGGGAGGGGCGCCGCAGGAACCGACACAGCCGTCGGCGCGGGCGGCGGCGCGGCTGAGGCCACCGTCGAGGAGGCCGTCGAACCGTGCGGCTTGCAGGCGCCCAGCGCCGCGACCGCCGCAAACGCCACCACAATAGAGATTTCGCGCGTGGTCTTGGACATGGCGCCCCCCGGTCCTCCATTTCCGCATGATAACAGTGTTCCGAAAGCGGGGCCGTTTGCAATCCGGAAAGGCGGGTGGGGTCCTGACGGCCTCTATTCGGCGCACATCGAGCAAAGATGGCCGATTTCGATGTGTGTAACAGGGGGATAGACGCAGCCGTGCTCGCATCCCCGGTACGGATTGATCGACTTGTTGAAGCCGATGTCGGGGCTGTCGTTCTCGGTGATGATCTTGCGGGCCGTCTCGACCTGCAGCTCGGTCTTCAGCCGGGGCGGATCGTCGGACTCGGCATCCCAGCCGTCATGGAAATCGTGACGGGTGAAGGCCTCGAAGCGGCCGCTGTCATTGGACTTGGCCCCGCGGCCCTTGGGGCCGTTCGGCGGAAAGCACGCTTGGGTCATCCGCGCAGAATAGCAACGAACGGGAACAGAACAAGAACATATGCGGCAGGCGGGCCCTGCCCCCAGCGTCATCCCTGCGCGGAAGGGCATTCATACCGGTCCGTTGCCTCGAAGCGGCCTTGAACACCGCGCGCCGGTTCCGGGCGCCTCCCTCGCCAGCTTGCCGACAGGGCGTTCACCAGCGTCCGAATTCGGACAGCGGGGCCTTTCGGCGCCACCGGGTCCGCCGCTTAACCTGCTGTATTGTCGCGGCTTCTTTGGCCGCATGGCTCGCGCCATACTGGCGCGTCGAAAGCCGTGCGCCGCAAGCGCCAACGCTTGTCAAGGAGAAGAACTTGAAGATCTGGCCGTCTCTCATTCTGACAGGGACGCTGACCCTGGCGGGTTCCACGATGTCCGTCGCCCAGACGGGGACCGCGGCCAAGGGACCGAGTCCGGAGCAGATCGCCGAGGACGCGGGCGCGCCGCTGATCGGCAAATACGCGCCGGCGATCACGCTGAAGACGATCGACGGCAAGAAGATCGACCTGGCGAAGCTCTATGGAAGGAAGCCCGTCTATCTGAAGTTCTGGGCGACTTGGTGCGTGCCCTGCCGATTGCAGATGCCTCACTTCGAGAACGTCGAGCGCACCCTGGGCAAGGACATCCAGGTCGTGGCCCTCGACGCCGGCTTCAACGAGACCAGACAGGCCGTCCTCGACTATCGCGCCAAGATGGGGCTCACCATGCCGATCGTGATCGACGACGGACGGCTCGCCGACGCCTTGAACCTGCGCATCACCCCCCAGCACATCGTCATCGGGCGGGACGGCAGGATTCTCCAGGTGGGCCACCTGGCGGACGCCAAACTGGACAACGCCCTCAAGCAGGCCATCGCCGAGCCGCCCGCGGCGGGTCCGGCGGCAGGCGCTGACCGCATCTCGGTGGCCGGCCGCTTCGTGGCCCCGACGCTCAAGACGCCGGCAGGCGCGCCGCTGAAGATCACCGAGGGCGGCCGTCCCAGCGTGATCTTCTTCTTCTCGCCGTGGTGCGAGACCTACTTGAAGTCGAGCCGCCCCGCGATGGCCGAGGCCTGCCTGAAGGCGGTGCAAAGGGTCACCGAGGTTTCGAGCGGCTCGGGCGCGCGCTGGGTGGGCATCGCCGCGGGGCTCTGGGCCAGCCAGAAGGATCTGCTGGCCTACCAGCGCGACCACAGCTTGCGGATGCCCTTGGCCCTGGACCAGACCGGAGCCTTCTTCCGCGCCTACAGGGTCGCCGACGTTCCCACGTTCGTGGTGGTCGACGGCAAGGGCCGGGTCCTCGCACGCACCAGCCAAGCCAATGAAGCCAACCAGGTCGGACTCAGAGCCGGGTCCCCAAAATCCGCAGCCAAGGAGTCCTAGATGCGCGCCCTTCTCCTTCTCGCCGCTGGCGCCGTGATCGGCGGCGGCGTCGCCTTCGCCCTGCCGAGGCCGCTCCTCGCCCAGCCCGCTTCCGCATCCCAGACCGCGGCCCCGGCCAGACCCTCATCGGCGACCAAGGAGCTGTTTCGCGCCGAGCTGCCCGACCTGCCCGGCAAACAGTTGGTTGTCGTCCCTCTGCGTTTCCTTCCGGCCAACGGCCCGAAGGCGCCGGCGCACCAGCATCCCGGCTCGGTCTTCGTCTATGTGACCAAGGGCGAGGCGCGGCTTGGCATCGCGGGGCAGGCGGCCCAGTTGGTTGCGGCGGGACAGGGCTTCTTCGAACCGGTAGGGGCCATCCATGATGTCAGCGAGAGCGCGAGCCCGACGGAGACGGCCACCGGCATAGCCTTCATGATCGTCCCGGACGGCGCCCCGCTGGTGAAGATGGTTCCCGCAGGGCGCGCCGGGCGATAGCGCTGAGGAACCTTGCCGCCGTTGCGCTGCGGCGAACGGCGCCCCCGAGGGGACACCGTGCAACAGAGGGATAGATCCAGCCGTGCCCGCAGCCTCGGTACGGATCGATCGACCTGTTGACGCCGATGTCGGGCTGTCGGTCTCGGTGACGATCCTGCGGGCCTTCTCCACCTGCAGCTCGATCTTCGACCGGGGCGGATCGCCCGGCTCGGCGTCCCGTCCGTCGTGGAAATCATTGGCGCGCTGGCCCTCGCTGAGTGCTAGGTGCATCGTCGCTAGCCCTTTGGTCCGCCGCAGCGATCGCCTTGTCCTGGCCGCCCGAGCACCTCATGCGCCTGACCGTCTACACCGACTACGCGCTCCGACTGCTGATGTACTTGGCGGTCCACCCCGAGCCCAAGCCGACCATCGGCGAGGTCGCGGCGAGCTACGGCGTCTCGCGCAACCACCTGATGAAGGTGGCCTACCAGCTTGGCCGGGACGGCTATATCGACACCGTGAGAGGCAAGGGCGGCGGCCTGCGCCTGGGGCGTCCTCCCGGCGAGATCGGGCTCGGAGAGCTGGTCCGAAGCACCGAGCCGGACTTCGCGCTGGTGCCCTGCTTCGAGCCGGTCAACGGCGCGTGCGCTCTGATCCCTGCCTGCCGGCTCCGGGGCGTGCTCCATCAGGCTGAAGCGGCGTTCCTGACGGTCTTGGACAGCTATACCTTAGCGGATCTTGTGGAGAACCGATCGGTGGTAGAGCGGTTGCTCCGGCGCCAAACCGAAGACGCCGCCTCCTCAGCCGCCTGACGCCTCGTCATTCCGCCGGCGCCGCTGACGGGGCGGAGGCGACCGCCGGGGCCGGGCGCCAAGGCCACAGCTTGACGATGAAGTCCCCGCCCATGAGCAGGCCGCCGGCGGCGAACACCACGTCGCCAGGCAGGCGCATCCACTGCCAGAACTTGGTCCCCTCGTAGAACTGGCTGCTGCGGGCGTAGGCAAGGCCGTGCTCGAAGACCGCGTCGAGCTGAGGCCAGCCGACCGGGAAGAAATTCAGGAAGATCCAGAGCAGAAGTCCAATGTTGTAGAGCCAGAACGCGACGATCCCGGGCCACTCGCTGAAGCGGGCGTTCGCGCCGGCGCGGTAGCGAAGGCAGAAGTAGATCAGTCCCAGGGCCAGCAGCCCGAACGCTCCGAAGAGTGCAGTATGGGCGTGGTTCAGACTGAGGAAGGTGCCGTGCTCGTAGTAGTTCACGAGCGGGGCGTTGAGGGTTCCGCCGCCGAAGACGCCGGCGCCTGTGAAATTCCAGAATGCCGAGCCCAGAATGTAGGTGTAGGCGACTTTGTAGTTGAAGGCGGCGTGGCCCCTGATCAGCCGGTGCTGCTGAATCGCCTCCATGATCAGGAGCACCAGCGGCAGCACCTCGATGAAGGAGAACATCGACCCCAGCGGCACCCACATGCTGGGGCCGCCCACCCAATAGAGGTGGTGGCCGGTGCCGAGCACGCCGCCCAGGAAGATCAGGATCAGCTCGAAATAGACCGACCGTTCCGCGAGCTTGCGGGAGACCAGCCCCAGGGCCATCAGGAGATAGGCGCTGATCGCGACGGCGAAGAACTCGAATGACTGCTCCACCCAGAGGTGGACCACCCACCAGCGCCAGAAGTCAGTGATGGTGAAGGACTTCTCGATCCCGGTGAGCGGGATCATCCCGAAGACATAGAGCACCGCGACGTTGACGGTGGAGGCCCAGATCAGGTGCTCGAGCCGGATGCGACCGGTCCAGAACTGCCTGGTCGCCTGCCAGACCACATCGCGGGAAGGCCACAGCGCCCGGAACATCAAGAGGCTCCAGGCCGCGAGCCCCACGAAAAAGCCGATCTGCCAGAACCGGCCCAGCTGAATGTAGGAAAGGCCCTGGTTGCCGAACCAGAACCAGCCCCTGTCGATCACGCCTTGGATGCCAAGGTAGTCGCCGGCCAGGGCCCCGACGACGACAATCAGCGTCACGTAGAAGAGGAGATCTACGAAAAGGCCCTGTCCGGGCGCCTCCCGGCCGCCAGCGATGGCCGGCGCGAGGAACAGGCCCGAGCCGATCCAGCCGAGACCGATCCAAATGATGGGCGCCTGGGTGTGGAAGTCCCTCAGGAAGTTGAACGGCATGATGTAATTGAGTTGCAGGCCGTAGAAGTCCACCCGGTCGTAGTAGGAGTGGGCCATGATCGCCCCAGCTCCCATCTGGGCCAGGAAGACGAGGGCGACGACGATGAAGTATTTGCCAGCCTTCCGCTGGCTGCGCGTCAGCGTCCGGAAGACGTCCAGCCCGCGCTCCATCGGCGTGTCGTCGGGATGGTTCAACCACGCCTGGTAGATGAACAGCACCGCCCCGATGGCGAAGAAGGTGAACATGAAGCTGATCCACGTCCACCGGAAGGTGTTGGTGGTGGGCGTGTTTCCGACCAGAGGCTCGTAAGGCCAGTTCTCGGTCCATGACCACGTCTTGCCGGGCCGGCGGGCGACGGTGGTCAGGGCCGAATAGATCACGAAATCGGCGGTCTGGGCGGCGCTCTGAGCGTTCAGGCTGCGCGCTGGCGTCCAACCCAGCGGGAGATTCACGGTGTGGAAGCTCGTCGCCCAACGCGAGCCCACCGTGCGGATGGCGGAGGCGAGGGCCGGTGGCGCCACGATCCGCGAACGCGTGAGGTTCACGCCCTGAAGCTGCGCCTTCATGGCTTGGGCGGCGACGTACTGCTGCTCGGGCGCAAGCTGGTCGAAGGGCTTGCCGTAGCTCGCGAGCGCGATGTTGTTGCGGGTCTCCAGGCCCAAGTCCTTCAAGGTCGAGGCGGTGTAGTCCTCACCGAAGTACGACCCCATCCCATAGATCGAGCCGTAATCCATCAGGTCCGCCTTCTGGAACCCCGCCTTGCCAGCGACGATGTCCGTTTGGGTCATCAGAGTCGCGCCGGTCTGATCGACGATCGCGGCGGGTAGCGGCGGCGCACGCTCGTAGGTGCCGACCGTCGCCCACGCGAGCAGTCCGAAGCAGGCCACTGCGACGAGCAGCAGGACCCATTTCAGGAGGTCGCTGATTGGATCGTTGGATGGACGCACGAGCGTTGCATCGGCCATTCAAGGACTCCCTTCGACCTTCCCGCCGGCTGCGGGATTACCAAGCTTTGATGTCGCTTCCTGGGGGCGGCGCCGAAGCCTGTGTCAGAACAACGCGCCATTCAAGGTTGACTTTGGGGCGTGCAAGGTCGTGGACGGACGTCACGGCCAAGCTGCTGCAGCTGGCGAAGACTTAGGTGAACGACCCGTGTGATCCGCCGGCCGCGCCGAGGACGGTGGTCAGGTGCTCGGCCAGCACCACGGCGTCGTTGTGCTGGCGGTCCTTCGCCCCATAGACGAGGGTTATTGGGCCGCTCGCCACTGCTTGCGTGAGATCGCCTACCGCGGGGTTGGACCTCAGCTCTTCACGGTATCGGGCGCGGAACTCCAGCCAGCGCTCGGGCCGATGCCCAAACCAGCGCCGCAACTGGGCGCTGGGGGCCACCTCCTTCAGCCACAGGTCGAGGTGAGCTCTCTTCTTGGATACGCCACGCGGCCAGAGACGATCGATCAAGATGCGGCGACCATCCTCGGGCGACGGTGGATCGTAGGCGCGTTTGATGTGAACTTCGGCGACCATTGTCCCTGACCTCACCAGATGCTCCAGAAACCAGCTTGCGGCTAGAGCGGTGACGGCTTCGAGCGCGCCCGGTTCCTCGAAGAAGTGGTTTGCTTGCTCGATGATTTCGAGCCGCCTCCTGCCGCCAAATCGAATGAGGGAATCGGCATTGATCCCCAGCAGGCGGTCGTCTCTGCCGCCGACGACGTAGAGAACCGACGCCTCGCAGTCCAAGCCTTGATCTCCGGCCAGGTCCGGCCGACCGCCGCGGCACACCACCGCGCGAACCACGTCATGTTCGATGGCGGCGGCCCTTATGGCGGCAGCCGCTCCGGTGTGAATGGCGAACAATCCCATGGGAAGGGCGCCCAATCCCGGTTGGCGCCGCATCCACCGGATCGCCGCGACAAACCTTTCCGTCAGGAGGTCGATCTGGAAGGGCTTGGCTCGATCGTGCGCCTCACGATCATCCAGCAGGTCGAACGCGAAGACGGCCATCCCCGCCTGCGCCAAGGCCTGCGCCGCGCAGCGGTTCCGCGGATCGAGTCTGCGAGCGCGTTCGCCATGAGCCATCAGGATGACGGCCACCGGATCGTCAGGCCGGAAAAGCTCTCCGACGAGACCGATTGTCGGATCGGTGATCTGAATGGGGTCCAACGCCTGTTCGGTGCCTTGCATTGGCCGACTTCGTTTGTCTTAGCGCGCCGTTGCAGGCTTGATCCGACGCCAGACGAAAGCAGGAGGATCGCTGGCCGGGAAAGACTCCCGCGAACATTCCTCGACCATGTCTCGCGTCCGAGGCTCGGCCGGTGGCGTCGTGTCTCGCTCTTGGAAACCGGGCTCGGGATGCTTCATGTTCGACCTCATCGGCACCTATATCTCGCCGTGATATGTCTGGGGGCATTGATCCGCATCAAGGCGGCCTCGGAGATCGCTCTCCCGAAGGCGCTCTTGGGTCCATCGGGGCGTGACGACGAACCGGGCTCGCAAGGACATTGATCCACGGCTCCTATGGCGCCTCCGCCACCTTGAACTGGTCAGGCGCCGGACTTGGCTAAGATCTGGCGTCCGCCGTGGGTGAAGACCGTGCGCACCTTGCCCATTCCTGGGCCAATGCGTTTCATCCAGTGTCCGAGGTTCGCCGCCGCATTCGGCCCGGAAGCCTCGGCAGGCGTCTCCTCGACGGAGAGGACCTCGGGCATGTAGCGCCGGACGATCCGCTCGACGCTGGCCTTCAATGTCAGCCGCGCCGAGGGGCAGCCGCCGCAGGCGCCCTGCATTTTTATCCAGAGCACGCCTGTCTGGCGGTCGAAGCGATCGAAGAGGACTTCACCCCCGTCCCGGGCCACACCCGGGCGGACGTATCGTCCAAGCACTTGCTTGATCTCACCCTCGATCCCCTCGTCTTCATCCTCGGCGGCCGTCGTGTCCGTTATTGCCGGATCGCCCGTTTCAAGATGCTCGGCGATGGTCTGGATCACCTGATAGCGGAGTTGACGCCAGCGCGGCCCCTCCGTCTCTCTCGTGATGGTCAGGAAGTCCGCGGCGACATAGACGCGCCGCACGCCCTCCACCTCGAACAGCCGCGCGGCCAAGGGTGAGAGTTGGGGATCAAACCCAGCTCGGTCAAATGACCAAGACCGACCTTCGGTTAGCCGGACATGAGGCAGGAACTTCATCGCCTCCGGGTTGGGCGTTGGCTCGGTGAGGATGAACACCATGGGCTCCTCGATCCTTCAGTGACCCTGAGCGGAAGGGAGGCCCTGGCCAACTCAAAAGCAATATATTATATACATCTTTAATGCGTCGCCTCACAAGGACCGACCAATGAACACGCCCGACCGAGCCTCCGCGTCGGTCGCCCGCCTCGGCCCTGGCGCCATGGTCGGCGTCACCGAAGAGATGATCCATGCCCTGGTCCACGGCTTCTACGACAAGGTGCGCACCGACCCTGCCCTGGGTCCAATCTTCGGCCGGGTCATCCATGACTGGGATCCGCACCTGCAGAAGATGTGCGACTTCTGGTCGTCGGTGATGCTGGCCACTGGCCGCTTCCGGGGTGCGCCGATGCCGGCGCATATCCGCATACCGGACATCCGGCCCACCCACTTCGCGCGCTGGCTGCACCTGTTCCGGCAGGCCGCGGTGGAGATCTGCCCGCCCGAGGCGGCTCAGGCCTTCGTCACGCGCGCAGAGATGATCGCCGAGAGCCTTCAGTTCGGCATGGCGGCCAGCCGGGGCCAGCTGCCGCCCGTCCAGCGCCCGGCAGCCGAGACACGCGGAGAGTGAGCCGTGACCTACGTCGTTACGGAGAACTGCATCAAGTGCAAGTACATGGATTGCGTGGAGGTCTGTCCGGTGGACTGCTTCTACGCCGGCGCCAACTTCCTGGTGATCCATCCCGACGAGTGCATCGATTGCGGGGTCTGCGAGCCGGAATGCCCGGCCGAGGCGATCGTCCCGGACTCCGATCCCCTGGCCACGCCGGAATGGCTCGATGTGAACGCCAAATACGCGCAGATCTGGCCGAACATCACTTTGAAGGGCGTCCCGCCTGCCGACGCGAAATCTTGGGACGGCAAGCCCGGCAAGGGCGCCGAACTCAGCCCAGAGCCGCATAAGGACTGATCCCGTGGTCCTCCCGCCCGACGTGACGCCCTATCGCCGCACCGCCGAGTTCACCGAGGCCACCGTTCCGCGCGGCCTTCTGCGCGCCCACACGACCAAGGTCGGCGCCTGGGGCGTCATCCACGTCATGGAGGGCCGGCTGGCCTATCGCATCATCGATCCGCGCAGGCCCGGCTCGGACACGGTCCTGACGCCCGATACGCCACCGGGCGTGGTCGAGCCGACCATTCTTCACGAGGTCGAGCCGCTTGGCCCGGTGCGCTTCTATGTCGAATTCCACCGTCGCGAGCCGGCCTGGGAGCCCTGATGGAAAGCAATTCGTTGTTTCGCCTGCTGATGGCGCCGTCGAACGCCGTCTGCGACGCTCTCAGGGTCTCCGACGAGAACGAGCGGGGCATGGTGCGCATGCTTGTGAACACCCTCCTCTGGATGACCGTCGGCTGCACGGTGCTGACGATCATCTGGGTCGGCTTCGGCTGACGGCAGAAACCAGGGCTGCCGCTCATCGGCCCACTCATGGCTTTCAGCCCACGCCGGGCTGGTGGCCAACCGAGCCAAAAGGGGCGCCAGACGCGGAACGGCGGCGCTCGCCTGGCCCCCGTGTAACTGGGGACCAGACCCGGCCGTGCTCCCCGCCCCGGAACGGATTGATCGACCTGTCGAAGCCGACGTCGGGCTGACGTTCTCGGTGACGATCCTGCGGGCCGTCTCGACCTGCCGCTCGGTCTTCAGCTGCGGAGGATCGTCTTCCTCGGCGTCCCGAAGCCTTCGCGGCGCGAGCGGCTGGCTCGCGCCGGCCTTCTCCCGCAAGCGACGCTGGGCGGCGAAACCAATGAAGGATCTCGCGCCGCCGGGGGCCCATGCGAAGACCGGGGCGCGGCGCGGCGCGGCCGCGGATCGTCGGGGCTTTCGCTCGCGCGGATCGGGTTTCATAGTCGAGCCAGTCTGGGGGCTGGAACAGCGATGTTGGCGACCATACGGCGACTGTCCACGTCGGCGGCTGCGCCGGCCGGCCGGCTCGCCTATTGGAACGACGCCTGGGCGGGCGCGTCGGGCGGCACGGTGGTGGATGCCGATGGCGAAGGTTTCGAGGGCGTCCTGACGAGCCTCCGCGCGGGCCGGTTCGAGCTCCTGTCGGTCCGGTCGACGCCGGCGGTCACCCGCAGCCCCGGGCGCCACGGCGCGGACGGGGAGGGAAGCTTCCTGCTGCAGCTGGTTCATTCAGGCAGCTGCCGGCTCCGTCACAATGCGCGCGAAACCGAGCTGGCCATCGGGGATCTGGTGCTCGCCGACCGGCGCAAGCCCTACGAGCTGGCGTTCGCGCAGCCGCTGCACGGCCTGTCAGCGCCAGTGCCCTGGGACCGGTTCGCTCCCTTCGCGGACGCCCTCGAAGCCACGGCCGGACGCCGCATAGCCGCCGATGGCGGCGCGGGCGCCGTGCTGTCCGGCTTCCTTCGGGGCGCCTGGGACCATCTTGCCGAGAGCGACGGGGCGGACTGGCCCGACTCCGCTGAACAGGTGATCTGGGACCTCTTGGAGGCGGTGCTGCAGGCCCAGGCCGGCGGCCGCGGCGGGATCGGACGAGCCGATCGCCTTCGCCGCGAAGCCAGGGCGTTGGTCGAGGCCCGCCTGTCCGATCCGGGCTTCGACAGCGCCGCGCTCGCGCGGGCTCTGGGCGTGAGCGCGCGGTACCTGCAGATGGCGTTCGCCCAGGCCGGAACGACGCCCTCGCGCTTCCTGCTGGCGCGGCGATTGGAGGCGGCCGCCGCCCGACTGAGGCGGACGGGCGGCCACTGCAGCATCACCGCGGTCGCTCTCGAGTGCGGGTTCAACGACATCAGCTATTTCAGCCGCAGCTTCCGGGGCCGATTCGGCGTCTCCCCCTCGCGGTATCGGCTGGGCTTCGGCGCGCCGGCCGCCGACTGGCTCTAGGAGGTTCGCTCCCGGTCAAGACCCGCGCGCCCTGGTCCAAGCGCCGCGGCTGCACGCCGGTTAGGATGTGCTCGGCCGGAAACCCGGCCGCCGATCCGTCCTCAGAACGGCCGGCGGGAGGCGACGTGGACGCGAACCTGAGTTGGGTGAGGGGGGCGGGCGAGCCGCGCCTGCTGGAGATCACCATCGGCCAGGCGCTGGACGCGGCGGCCGAGCGCTCGGGCGACGCGGACGCCCTGGTGTCGGTCGCACAGTCGGTGCGCTGGAGCTGGCGCGAGCTCGCGCTCAAGGCCGAGGCCATGGCCGCGGGCCTCCTGGCCCTGGGCCTGGCGCCCGGGGACCGGCTTGGCGTCTGGTCGCCCAATTGCGCCGAATGGGCGCTGACCCAGTTCGCCGCCGCCAAGGTCGGGCTGATCCTGACCACCATCAATCCCGCCCACCGCGCTTCGGAGCTGGAGTTCACCCTGAACACGGCGGGCGTGAGGGCGATCGTCGCCGCCTGCCGGTTCAAGACCAGCGACTACCTGGCCATGGTCGAAGCGGCGGCCACGCCGGCGCTCGAGCACAGGATCAAGATCGGCGGCGGGGTCAGGCCGGGGTGGCTGGAGTTCGAGGACCTCGCCGGTCTGGGCGGCGCCGCCGATCGGCGTCGGGTTCGGGAGATCGGCGCGCGGCTGGACCGCAACGATGCGATCAACATCCAGTTCACCAGCGGCACCACGGGCCTGCCCAAGGGCGCCTGCCTCTCGCACCGGAACATCCTGAACAATGGCTGGTTCGTCGGGCGGGCCCAGCGGCTGGGGCCGGGCGACCGGATCTGCGTCCCGGTCCCGCTCTACCACTGCTTCGGCATGGTGCTGGGCAACCTCGCCGGCCTCGCCTGCGGCGCCGCCGTCGTCTATCCGGGCGAGGGCTTCGACGCGGAGGCCACGCTGAGGGCGGTCGAACAGGAGCGCTGCACGGCGCTCTATGGCGTGCCCACCATGTTCATCGCCGAACTCGGCTGTCCCGACTTCGACCGCTTCGACCTGTCGTCGCTGCGCACCGGGGTGATGGCCGGCTCGCCCTGTCCGGTCGAGGTGATGAAGCAGGTCGTCCAGCGCATGCACATGACCGAGGTCACCATCGCCTACGGCATGACCGAGACCAGCCCGGTCAGCTTCCAGAGCGGCGTGGACGATCCGCTGGAGCGGCGGGTCTCGACCATCGGACGGGTGCAGCCTCACATCGAGGTCAAGGTGGTCGATCCCGTGGGGCGGATCACGCCGCGCGGCGTCGCCGGCGAATTCTGCACCCGCGGCTATTCGGTGATGCTGGGCTACTGGGACGATCCGGAGCGCACGGCCGAGGTCCTCGACGCCGAGGGATGGATGCACACCGGCGACCTCGGCGTCATCGACGAGCAGGGTTACGGCAACGTCGTCGGCCGCCTCAAGGACATGGTCATCCGCGGCGGCGAGAACATCTATCCGCGCGAACTCGAGGAATTCCTCTACGCCCATCCCAAGATCGCCGACGTGCAGGTGGTCGGCCTTCCCGACCCGCGCATGGGCGAGGAACTCTGCGCCTGGATCCGGCTCGCGCCGGGAGAGGACGCGGACGAGGACGAGATCCGCGCCTTCTGCCTCGGCCAGATCGCCCACTACAAGATCCCGCGCTACGTGCGGTTCGTCGACGAGTTCCCGCTGACCGTCTCCGGCAAGGTCCAGAAGTTCCTCATCCGTGAGCGGATGATCGAGGAGCTTGGGCTCGGCGCGGCGCGGACGGCCTAGCGTCAGAGCGTCCGCAAGAGGTCACCACATGCACGCCCCTTCACCGCCTCAAATCAAGCAGACCCGGCCAAGGTCCGGTCGGCGCGCCGCCTGGGCGACGATGCTGGCTGCCAGTTGCCTGGGCGCGGCCTTCGCCAGCCAGGCGCAGGCCGCCTCGCCCGCCGATTGCGCTCGGCTGAAGGATGTCCCGATCGCCGGGATGCGGATCACCTCCGCGGCGCTCGAGCCGGCCGGGCCTTTCAGCGCGCCCGCCGGCGGCCCGGGACCAGCGCAGACGCTGGAGCTGCCGGCCCGCTGCCGCGTGCAGGGCGTGCTGGAGCCCACATCGGACTCCGAGATCCGTTTCGAGGTGTGGATGCCGGCGAGCGGCTGGAACGGTCGCTTTCAGGGCGTCGGCAACGGCGGCTTTGCGGGCGATATCGGCGTACAGGGCCTGGCCAGCGCCGTCCGCGCCGGCTATGCGGCCGCCTCGACCGACACAGGGCACAAGGCCGGGGGGACCGACGGGCGCTGGGCGTTCGGTCATCCCGAGAAGCTGGTCGATTTCGGGTGGCGCGCGATCCATCTGACCGCCGTCGCCGGCAAGAAGCTGACCGCCGCCTACTATGGCGCGCCGGTGCGGCGGAGCTACTTCGATTCCTGCTCCAACGGCGGGCGACAGGCGCTGATGGAGGCCCAGCGCTTCCCGAACGACTACGACGGGATCATCGCCATGGCGCCGGCCTATGACTGGACCGGCCTGTTCATGAACTTCATCTGGAACCAGCAGGTCCTCTCCGCCCCGGGCGCGGCCATCCCTGCCGCCAAGACGCCGGCCATCGCCGCCGCCGTCCTCGCCGATTGCGACAAGCTGGACGGCCTCGCCGACGGCCTGATCGCCGACCCTCGGGCCTGCCATTTCGATCCGGCGAAGCTCCTCTGCGCGGGTCAGGAGACCAACGGCTGCCTCACCGCCCCGCAGGTCGCAGCCCTTCGCGCCATCTACCGCGGCCCGCGCACCTCGGACGGCAAGATGATCTATTTCGGATACGTCCCTGGCGGCGAAACCGCGCCCGGCTCGCCGGGCTGGGACGCCTGGATCTTCGGCCCAAGGCCCGACTCCAGCATCCAGAGCGCCTTCGGGACCAACTTCATGAAGTACATGGTGGGCAAGGGCGATGCCTGGAGTCCGTCGGATTTCGACTTCGATCGCGACCCCGCTCGCTTGATCGCCAAGGTCGGGCCGGTCCTGAACGCCACGGACCCGAACCTGCAGCCCTTCGCGGCGCGCGGCGGCAAGCTGATCCTGGTCCATGGTTGGTCGGACGCCGCGATCCCCGCACGCGGAACCATCGCCTATTACGAGCGCGTGCGCAGCAGGCTGGGCCCGCAGCGCACGGATCGATTCCTGCGGCTCTATCTGGCGCCCGGCATGCATCATTGCGGAGGCGGGACCGGTCCCAGCGATCTCGGCGGCGCCGGTGTCCCGCGCCTGCCCAGAGATCCGCAAACCGACATCTCCGCTGCGCTCGAGGATTGGGTCGAACGCGGCCGTGCGCCGGGCCCAGTCGTCGCACGGCAGACCAGCATGCCTTTCGGCGGGTCCGCATCGAGCCGGACCGCCCTGATCTGCCCCTATCCCGAAACCGCGACCTTGACGCCCGGCGGGAATGTCATGGCGGCCGGGGCGTACGCTTGCGCGCTCACGGGCTCGCGCGGCGACCAATAGAGGCGGGGGGCAGGGGCGGGCATCGGCGCGGCCTGCAACAGAGCAATTGACGCCCCCGCGCCCGCCGCCCCGGTACGGGTCGACCGACCTGCCGAAGCCGATGTCGGGGCTGCCGGCTTCGGGGTCGCCATGTTCCCGACTCGGGCGTTCAGACCACCGCGGAAAGAAACAGGTTCAACCCGGTGGGCTCCGAGAAGACGCGCGTCTTCCCGCTCGCAAAGCCGCTGGCCTCGGCCAGGCTCAGCAGGTCGTGGGCGCTCCGGTGCACCAGCCGCCAGTCGCCGACACATTCCATATAGGCCCGGCTCGGGTTGTCGTGGGTGAAGTTGCCGACCACCACCGCGCCGCCGGCGGCCAGGAAGTCGCGAAAGCGCCTGAGCAGATGGACGGCGCTACGATCGCTGAGATAGTCGAACAGGCCCGAGCACCAGATGAAATCGAAGCTCCGCTCCGGGCGGAAGCGGAAGATGTTTCGGCAGACCAGCTGGACGTCCAAGTCGGTCGGCTGAAGGTTCACCTGGGCCCGTTTCAGGGCGCCGGCGTCGTTGTCGAGCAGGGTCAGGGACACCAGGGAATCCCCCTGCGCCAAGGCGCGACGGAAATCGAGGCCGGGTCCGCAGGCGGCCGAGAAGACGTGCCCGGGCCGGAGCTCGCCGACCAGGTCCGCGGCCACGGCTTCGCGATTGCGCACCGCAAAGGCGCCGGCGCTCTTGTGGAAGAACTCGTCCCAGCGCCGCGCCCTCGGATCGACGGTGCAGGTGCGATTGTAGACCCGCTCGATAAGCTCGAAATCGCCGGGATAGCCGTGCGGGCGCAGCCGGACGAAGCCCTGCATGGTCGCCGTGGTCTGGAACGCCGCCGGGTGCCTGTGGAACAGCGCCTGAAGCTCTGGCCACATCGGCCCACTCCTGGGGGTAGGGACCGCCGTTCAAGGCGACCTCCTCGAGTCGGGCGGCGGCGGCGCGGACAGCCTGCGACGTCGATGACGGTCGCATGCGGTCGGGCCCGGCGAAGATTAGGTTGGCCGGAAGGGCTTCGCCTCCAGTGTCCGCTTGGGCGGGACCGGCGATGTCCAGTTGCTCGCCGCTGTCGCTCATTCCGGCGCCTCGAACCGCGTTGACGCGTATCGCCGGCCAATTGGGCGAGAGGATCTCCGTCTCCGCATCCCCAATTTTGGGTATGCCGCCAGCCGATCGCCGCTGACGGGATGATCGATGTCGCCACGACGCCGATCAGCTCGGCCTGATCCCCAACGCCGGCGACGTGGCGGTCGGCGTGTCAGCCCAGGCTCGCGCCCAGCTTCACGATCAGCTCGGCCTGCCGGGACGAGCCCGATTTCTCCAGCAGGGCGCGGATCTGGCTGCGCACGGTTTGCTCGCTCACGCTCTTGAGCGCGGCGATCTCTGCGGCGGTCATCCCACGCAGCAGCGCCTCGGCGACCGCTGTTTCCGCCCGCGTGAAGCCGTATTGCGCGGCGCCTCGCGCGGCCTGGCGCCGCACCGTTGATTCCCGATCGCGCAGACGCACCAGCGCAAGCCTGGCCGACCCCAGCTGAACGAGCAACGGGTCGACCGCCGCCTGGAGCGCGTCATCCTCGATGGGGAACACGGTCGAACAGGCGCCATTGCCGCGGGTGGCCGCAAGGACGGCGGAGCGGAGCCGGTCGTTGTCCGCCGGGCGAGGCAGGGCGATGCGCGCGCCTGGCTGCGCCTGCACGCGTCCCGCCGCGACCAGTCTCCGGGCTTCGGCGTTCATATAGGCCGCCGCCATGTCGGCCGACACGAACAGCACGGCGTCGAGGGAAAGATCGAGCAGGCTTTCGAGGCTGCCCAGCCGTTCGCGCAGCGGCTCCAGCCGCCGCCGGGTCCGCATCATGCGCTGCAGGTGCGGGATGAGCTCCTGGAGCGCGCGTTCGGAGTCTTCGTCGAAGGGATCGTGGGCGCGCTTGCGCTGCACGCCGACCCCCATGGAGAAAGGGCCCGACTCGACGACGGCGCCCAGCGAATGGAAGATGTCGCCGTTGCGCCGCACCAGGTCGTTGTAGATTTCGCTGTTGGCGTACTCCTGGGCGCTGACATAGCGCTCGAGCCTCACCGCGGTGTTGTGCGGTGCGAAGGCGCCCACCTGCAGCCAAAGGTCCTTGGCATGGAAGTGGGCTTCGTACGGCGCGATGATGTCCGGGTTGAATTCGTAGGCCGTGCCGATCCGAACGCCCTCGGGACGAATCTCCTGGATCCAGGCCGTCGATCCTCCGATGTGCTGGGCGAGACAGCGCGTCAGGTCGGCGTAGGCCGCCTCTTCGGCGATGGCCTCGTAGATCAACTCGACCAGCGCCGGCTCGGCCATCAGGCTGCGCCGCCGGGGAACGGCGCCGTCTGCAGGTCCACCCGAAGCTTGCGCACCATGGGCTCCACGGGCATCGCGGCGGTCTCAGATCAGACGCCTGAGGGCGGCGCCCAATTCCGATTGCCGGCGGACGCCGAGCTTGGCGTAGATCGACTTCGTCTGGGCCCGCACCGTCCCGAGGCTCACCTCGCGCGCGATGGCGATTTCGGCGGGACTGCGGCCTGCCGCCATCGCACTTGCCACCTCGGCTTCCGACTCCGTGAGTCCGAGGCGGGTCAGGAGCTGCGTCGGCCGGGGTGTCCGGCGCTCGCCCAAGGTCACGACCACCTGCGCCGCCAGGCCGAAACTGCCTTTGCCGCGGGGCAGGGGACTTATGTCGGCCACCATGAACTCGGCGCCGTCCGCGTCCCACAGCAGGATGGAGGACCCTTTCGGCGCGGCGCGGATATCTGGGGCGGCGGCGCGCGTGATCGCCTCCTGCAGCTCTCGATCGGCGACGCCGCAGGCGCCGCGCAGCCGTCCATTCTGCTGTCGCGCGAACCTGCCCGCCGCGAGCACGAGATCGGCGTCGTGGGAGACGCCGGCGATCCGCCCGTCGGCCGCGCAGACGACGGCCGGCAAGGGCAGCTGCTCCAGGGC
>JANWHQ010000145.1 GCA_025450315.1 Caulobacteraceae bacterium | reverse complement strand
TACTCCTGGGCCCGGCGGCTCCACATGGTGCGCTTGATCCGGGCGCGGCCCTTCAGGGTGGTCAGGGCGCGGGTGACGATGTCGCCGGCGGCCAGCGGGCGCAGGCCCGAGCTGCGCGCCTTGCCGGTGGGCACGCGCAGGGTCATCTTCTCGTGGTCGAAGGTAATCACATAGACCTCGAGGGTCAGGCCCGCGACTTCCTGGGTCTCGATCCCCTGGACCTGACCGACGCCATGGGCCGGGTAGACGACGTGATCGCCGACCGCGAAATCATGACCGCTCTTGCTCATCGATAATCCTCTCAGTCTCCCCCGCTTTCAGCGGTGGGGCCGCGATCAGGGCCGCAGGCGACAGCAACCCGGCCGCACAGGGGCTCGGGATGATGGCCGTCGGTGAAGTGGTCTCTAGGACACCTTCCGCCTTTGGTAGGCGCGCCGGATCAGCGGCAATTTCCTTCGACAATACGCAGCGGCCGGGGATGACCTCGCCTGCGCGGAATTGTCATACCACAAAACCCAGCGCCTTGAAAGGGTTGCGCGCCGGGAGCGCACGCAGCCGTTCAGCTGCGCCGCCCAAAGGCTCCGATTGTGTCAGGCCCGGGCGCCGGCCTCAGGAGCCCTTGCCGGGCTTGTCGCTGAAGTACTTCTCGAACTTGCCGGTCTCGCGCTCGAACGCCTCGGCGTCCGCGGGAGGCTCGCCCTTCACCGTGATGTTCGGCCAGGTCTTGGCGTACTCGGTGTTGACGCGCAGCCACTTGCCGTCCGGGTCGTCCTCGACGTCCGGCTTGATCGCGTCGACCGGGCATTCCGGTTCGCAGACGCCGCAGTCGATGCACTCGTCCGGATGGATGACGAGGAAGTTCTCGCCCTCGTAGAAGCAGTCGACCGGACACACCTCCACGCAGTCCATGAACTTACATTTTATGCAGGGGTCGGTGACGATGTAGGTCATCGGAGCTCAAGGATCGCGGGTGGGGCCTTTCGGGCGCCGGACATTCCAGGCGCCGGACAGCTTGTCAATGGCGCTCCCTGCCCGCCCGCCGTTCCTCGAGCGCCCCGATCAGCATCTGTTCCAGGGCCCGGATCGGCGCTCCGTCGCCATAGAGCCGGGCCTTGCGCTGGGCGATCTGGTCGCCGATGCGCCGGCGCAGGCCCGCGTCGGCGCCGAGGCCGAGCGCGGTGGCCACGAAGCCGTCGCCGTCGCGGGCGATCAGCCGCTCCAGCCCCAGGAGCTTCAGGATCGCGGCGGTGTGGCGACCGCGCATGAGCTGCGCCTCCATGGTCACGATCGGCAGCCCCGCGCCGAGGCTTTCGAGGGTGGAGTTGCAACCCGACCATCCGGGGCTGTCCAACAGCACGTCGGCCTGGCGCAGCGCGCCCAGGAACCGGGCCTTGGTCAAGCGCGGCAGCATCACGCCGTGATCGGCGAAGTCGAGCCCGCGGCGGGCGAAGGCGGCCTGCATCCGGCTCAGGAAGCGCGTCTGCGCCTCGCTGGCGTGCTCCAGGCCGATGAACACGAACTGGGCGCGCGGCAGGGCCTCGGCGATGCGCACATAGAGGTCGTCGTGCTCGGGCAGGTACTTGGGCAGCGACTGGGCGCACCAGAACACCAGGGCGTCGTCCTTGAGGCCCAGATCGGCGCGGCTGACCTCTTCGGCTTCGTCCCGCGGCTCCTCCAGAAGCACGCCCAGCCCGGGCAGGCGCACGAGCGGTTCGCAGTAGTGGTCCTGGGCCCCCTCCGGCTCCATCAGCTCGCTCGACAGATAGGCGTCCATGGTCGGCAGGCCCGTGGTGTCCGGGTGGCCCCAGGAGGCGCACTGCACGGCCGCCAGCCGCTGGGCCGCCAGCCGCGCCGACATCGGGTCCATGCCGACCTCGGGGTAGATCAGCACATGCGGGCCGTCGGCCAGGATCTGGTCGCGCCAGGCGTCCGCCGCGCGCATGCCGCTGACGAACCGGTCGCAGAGCCCCTCGGCCTCGTCGGTGCAGGCGTCCTTCACCGCGCCGGTGTAGTAGCCCACGACCTCGAAGCGGCTGCGGTCCAGGCCCTTGAGCCAGCCGCGGATCGGGATCTTCCAGTTGGAGTGGGCGCGGAAGAAGCCACTGACGACGCCGACCTTGATCCGCTCTCCGGGCTGCGGCAGCGGCAGGGCCTGCTGCAGCGGCCGATGGTCGGCCATCACCTTGCAGACGAAGGCGCCGTAGCGCGCCTGCAGCTCGCGGTCGTTGCGCCCCTGGTAGGCCAGGTAGAACGGCTGGCTCGATCCGATCGCCGCGGCGAAGGCTTCGGGCCGGGGCGTGCGCTCGTAGTCGGCGATCAGCGCTTCCAGCCGTTCGGCATAGCGCGCCCGGGCCGAGACGATCTCGTCCGGACCAGTATAGGTCATCGGCAGCTCGGCCATGCACAGCGCCAGCCGCGCCGAGACGTCGGAGGGGTCAAGCATCGAGGCGGCGTTCAGCTCGGCCCGCGCCAGCTCCACCTCGCCGCGGTCCTTGTAGATCTGGCCGAGGTTCAGGTGGGCGCGCGGATCGGCGGGCCGGAGGTCGCGCGCGACCTTGTGGCAGGCCAGCGCCTGCGCCTCGTCCTCGAGCGCCCGCATCAGGTTGCCGAGGTTGGTCCAGGCGTCGGCGAAGGACGGATCGAGCTGCAGCGCCTCGCGATAGAAGATCGCCGCCTCTTCCAGCCGGCCCGAGGCCTTCAGGGCGTTGGCCACGTTGTAGTGGGCCGGGGCGGCGGACGGCTGCAGCACCAGCGCCTGGCAGAACAGGTCGCCCGCCTCCTGCACCCGGTTCAGGCGCATCAGCGCGATGCCCAGCCCGGTCATGGCGGGGGTGTATTTGCCGTCGAGCTCCAGCGCGCGGCGATAGCTCTTCTCGGCCTCGTCATGGCGGCCCTGGGCGGCCTGCACGTCGGCCAGGCCGCAGGCGGCGGCGCAGCTGGTGGGATCGGCCAGGACGGCGCGGAAGAAACAGGGCTCGGCCTCCTCGGCCAGTCCCTCGGCCAGCAGCAGGGCGCCCAGGTTGGCGTGCGCCGGCGCCGAGCCGGGATCGGCCTGGGCGGCGCGGCGGATCAGCTCGATGGCCTCCATCCTGCGTCCCTGCGCGGCGCGCAGGACGCCCAGGTTGTGCAGGGCCAGGGGATGCTCGGGCCGGGTCTGCAGCGCCGCGTCGTAAAGCAGGCATGCGCCGTCGATGTCGCCCCGTCCGTGGCGCGCCAACGCCTCCTGGAGCATCGCCTCGACGTCGGCGGCGGGTTCGGGCTCGTGAGCCTGGAGGGGGAGGGCGGGAGGCGGCATGAAAGCAGGTCCTGGACGAAGACTGCGGGACCCTGAGACGCTTGTTCCGATTTGGTTAACAGAACCCGGACGCGCCCGGTCCGCGCGCCTATCATCGCGTCATGAGTCGCATCGCGGTGCTGATTCGCACGCACTACGTCGACGAACGCCTGCTGGCCTTCGCCGAGCGGCTGGCGGCGCCCGGAATCCTCGATGTCTACGCCTTGGCCGACGAGACCCGCGCCGCGCTGGACTTCGCGGGGCTGCCCAAGGTTTCGCTCACCGCCGAGACGGTCGCCGGTCTCGGCCTCTATGGCGAGGCGCCCAACCTGCTGTGGCGCTGCGGCGACTACGGCCTCTACGCCGCCCGCAAGGCCCTGCCCCAGTACGACGCCTTCTGGATGATCGAGCCGGACGTCCGGCTGAAGTCCGATCGTCCCTGCGACATCCTGACCCGGTTCCCGGACCCCGAGGCGGCGGACTTCCTGGCCGGCCGGCTGCGGCCCGCCGAAGCGGACTGGGACTGGGGCGCGGCCATGGCGGTCCACGGCCAGCCGGTCTGGCGCTGCCTGTTCGCCGTCGTTCGCCTGTCGGCCAGGGCCATCGACCACCTTCATCTGGAGCGGCGGCGGCTCTCGGCCCTGCACGCCGCCGGCGGCCTGGACCCAGCCGCCTGGCCCAACGACGAAGCCTTCGTCGCCTCGAGCATGGCCCGCAGCGGCCTGGCGATGCACGACCTGAACGATTTCGGCCAGGTCTACGACGAGGCCGGCTTCTCCTTCTGGTTCCCGGTGTCGGAGCGGGAGCTGGAGGCCACCGGCCGCGAAGACTGGATCTATCACCCGGTGCTGAGCGGCCAGGCCTATTTCATCAAGCTCTGCCGGCTGGCGGTGCGACACGGCGCCCTGGACGAGCTGGAGCGGATCGTCGAACGCATGACCGGCCTGGAATGGACTGCTGACGAGGCCAGGGGGCACCTGAGGGCCATCGACCTGGTGAGGACCCAGCAGGCCATCGCCGCCGCGCCGCCGCCGCTGGCCGCCGAGTGATCGGCAATTCCTGCCGGGCGCGCCGGGGCGGGCCTCGGGCAGAACGCGCCCGCTGGGGTCCTGAAATCGAAACCGGCCGGTCCGGCTAGGCAAGAACTGCCGGGCTGGCCCATCGGCTCGGCAGCAATTGCCGCGCGCCGGCTTTCCTAACAGGGCATTAATTTGAATTATATCAGATAGTTACGGCGGAAATTCGAGGTTGTGGTTTGGCCCGCCGATTGCTTGGTCCAGGGCGGGCAAAAAGCCCCCGGCCGTCAAAACGACGCCGGACAGCCAAAAGGACCAAGTCATGTCGCTGAACAGCGTCAATACCAACGTCGGGGCGATGGTCGCCCTCGAGAACCTCAACACCACCCAAACCCAGCTCCAGAAAGCCCAGAACCAGATCAACACGGGCTTGAAGGTCGCCAGCGCCAAGGACGACGGCTCGACCTGGGCCATCGCCCAGAACCAGCGCGCCCAGGTGCTCTCGCTGGATTCGGTCAAGAACTCCCTGTCCCGCGGCCAGTCGGCCCTGGACGTGGCGATTTCGGCCGGCGGCTCGGTCTCCGACCTGCTCTCGCAGATGAAGGCCCTGGCCCTGTCCGCGTCCGACACCGGCCTGACCACCACCGACCGCAGCGCGATCAACGACCAGTTCAAGTCGCTGCGCGACCAGATCACCACGATCGTGAGCAATGCCGACTTCAACGGCACCAACATGATCAAGGCCAGCGGCAACACCATCACCGCCCTGGCCAACGCCGACGGCACCTCCAAGATCACCGTCGCGGCCGAGGATCTGTCCCTGGGCGGCACCGCGCTGACCACCAATGTCAGCTCGACCTCCAGCGTCGGCACCGCCACGGCGGCCAGCAGCATGGTCACGAACCTGCAGACCGCGCTCGACAACGTCTCGGCGGCCCTGGCCAAGCTGGGCACCGGGTCGAACGCGCTCAACACGCACATGACCTTCGTGAGCTCGCTGCAGGACAGCCTGAACAGCGGCATCTCGAACCTCGTCGACGCGGACCTCGCCAAGGAAAGCGCCACGCTCCAGGCTCTGCAGACCAAGCAGCAGCTGGGCGTCCAGGCGCTCTCGATCGCGAACTCCTCGACGTCGATCCTGCTCAGCCTGTTCCGGTAACGGATGTGAGGCGGGTCCTTCGGGGCCCGCCTCCGCCACCGATAGCGGAGCGCCGGCCAGGCGCCGGCGACAGATCCGATGGGCAAGGTCGTTTTACCGAAAGGGGCGCCCGCTCCGGTGCTTGGGCTCGCGCCCAACCCGCTGGCGCCGGAGGTCAAGCCAGCAAGGCCGGTCGACTCGCAAGAGGCCACCGACCAGCCGGACCTGCGCCTGATCATCGAAGAGTCCGAGGAGGTGGCCGGAGGCTTCGTCTACATCATCGTGGACCGCCGCACCGGCAAGGTTGTCAGCCGACTGTCCCGCGAGGAGGTTCTACGCCTGCGGGAAAAGTCGAATTACGCGGCCGGCGCCGTCTTCGACGGCAAGGCCTGACCATCCGCCGCCGTCCGGCGGCCCGTGATTCAACGGCTCGCCGCCAGGCGCAGCCGCGAACGCCGTTTGGCGATTAACCTTCTGCTTACCAAAAACTGCCAGCGTCCCCAGCGTTAACCATACGCGAGAAGCGGGGCGGGACGATGACAATCAGCGTGCAGACGAACGCATCCGCGATCATCGCGCTGCAGAACCTGAACAAGACCTCCAACGATCTGCAGGGCGCGCAGAACGTGGTCTCCACGGGTCTTCTGATCAACACGGCCAAGGACAACGCCTCGGTCTGGTCGATCGCCCAGGGCCAGCGCGCCGACGTGGGCGCGCTCACCGCCGTCCAGTCGAGCCTCAACCGGGCGTCCTCGATCGCGGACGTGGCCCAGTCGGCGGGCGCGGAGATCTCGGACCTGCTGAACCAGGTGAAGCAGAAGGTGGTCGCCGCCCAGGACCCCTCGCTCGATACCTCCTCGCGCCAGGCCTACAACACCGACTTCCAGTCGCTGCTGCGGCAGATCTCGGACGTGGTGAACAACGCCTCGTTCGACGGCGCCAACATCCTGAACGGCTCGCTGACGGGGAACATCAGCTTCCTGGCCAACGCCAATGCGTCCAGCTTCATCACCCTGTCGTCGCAGAACATGTCGCTGGGCAGCTCGATCATCACCATCTCGGCGACGGCGTCGATCTTCGCGCTGACCGCGGCCGGGACGGTGCTGAACGAGATCAACGCCTCGATCAACAACGTGAATTCGGCCCTCGGCAACATCGGCGCCCAGGCCACCGAGATCCAGAACCACACCGCCTTCGTGACCAAGCTGTCGGACGTGCTGAACCAGGGCATCGGCAACCTCGTGGACGCCGACATGGCCAAGGAAAGCGCCCAGCTGCAGGCCTTGCAGGCGC
This sequence comes from Caulobacteraceae bacterium, assembly GCA_025450315.1. GTDB lineage: Bacteria > Pseudomonadota > Alphaproteobacteria > Caulobacterales > Caulobacteraceae > JANWHQ01. The sequence continues at coordinate 36,582 of JANWHQ010000145.1, read as the reverse complement.
AACAGCAACTGGGTGTCGAGGCGCTGTCGATCGCGAATTCCGCGCCGCAGATCGTGCTGTCGCTGTTCAAGTAAGCGCCGAGCTCGGCCCGCCACGGTGGCCCAGCCCCTCGAGAGTCCGGAACCCGTCGAGGTCGAAGAGACCCCGCTGCCCTACGGCCGGCATTTCATCGACGAAGCCGATGTGGCCGCGGTGGTGGCGGCGCTGCGCTCGGAATTCCTGGCGCACGGCCCGAGGGTCGGACAGTTCGAGAGCGCCTTCGCCGCCGCCACCGAATCGGCCGCCGCGGCGGCCTGCTCCAGCGGCACCGCCGCCCTGCACCTGGCGTTCGCGGCCCTCGACCTGCAGCCTGGCGACATCTGCGTCGTTCCGGCCATCACCTTCCTGGCCAGCGCCACCGCGGCCCGGTTCTGCGGCGCCGAGGTGGTGTTCTCCGACGTCGACCCGGCTTCGGGTCTGATCACCGCCGAGACGCTCGGCGAGGCGCTGGCGCGAGCGGGCGGGAAGGCCCGGTGCGTCGTGCCGGTCCATCTGGGCGGACGGATCTGCGCCATGGACGAAATCGCCGAGGTCGCGCGCGGGGCCGGCCTGTCGATCGTCGAGGACGCCTGCCACGCCCTGGGCGGTCGGGACGCCGCGGGCCGCCCCGTCGGGGCCTGCGCCCACGCCGACGCCGCCGCCTTCTCGCTGCATCCGGTGAAGACCATCGCGGCCGGGGAGGGGGGCATGGTGACCTCGCCCGACCCGGCTCGCGCCCAGCGCATGCGGGCCCTCGCCAACCATGCCGTGACCAAGGATCCGGACCGAATCACCGATCCCGAGCTGTCGCTGGACGGCGCCGGTCAGCTGAATCCCTGGTCCTACGAACAGGTCGAGCTCGGCTTCAATTACCGGATGAGCGAGCTGTCGGGCGCGCTGGGGATGAGCCAGCTGGCCAAGCTCGAGCGATTCGTCCGCCGCCGGCGCGAGCTGTCTCTGCTTTACGACTTGGCGCTGGAGCCGCTCGGGCCCTGGGTCCGGCCGGCCCAGGCCGGCGCGCCCGGGCAGAGGATCTCGCCCCACCTGCATCAGGTGCTGATCGATTTCGAGCGCCTGGGGACGGACCGCGCGACGGTGATGCGGCGGTTGGTCGAGCGGCGGATCGGCACGCAGGTCCATTACATCCCGGTCTATCGCCAGCCCTACTTCGCCCAGCGCCACGGGCGGATGCGGCTGGAGGGCGCCGAGGCCTTCTATTCCCAGGTGCTCGCGCTGCCGCTGTTCCCGACCATGCGCAACCAGGATGTGGAGCGCGTCACAGGCGCCCTGGCCGAAGCGCTCGGCCTCTAATCCAGCATGTCGAGCGCCAAGGGCTCGCCGCGCTCGAGGTCGCGGGCGGCCCTGCGGCCCAGCACGGCGTCCAGATGCTTGGGCTCGAGCCCGAAGCCCGGCCGGATCGAGCGCACGTCCTCGCAGGTGAGCGCCGCGCCCCTGGCCACCGGCCGGACCACATAGAGCGACCGGCGGAACTGGCGGTTCACGGCCTCGTCCGCGCTGCGCCGATAGTCGGCTCCGCCCAGGGCCTCCCAGGCGTTGCGGCAATCCCGGACCAGCCGCCCCAGCTCCTCGGGCTCCAGCGAGAAGGCCGAGTCCGGGCCGCCGTCCGCGCGGGCGAGGGTGACGTGCTTCTCGATAAGGCAGGCCCCGAGCGCGATGGCGGTCACCGCCGCGGCGGTCCCCAGGGTGTGGTCCGAAAGTCCGCTGACGCAGCCGAAATCCTCGGCCAGGCGCGGGATCATGCGCAGGTTGGCGTCGGCGTGCCGGGCCGGATAGGCGCTGACGCAGTGCAGCAGCGCGACCTGCGCGCCCGCCCCGCGGGCGGTCTCGACCGCCTCGGCGATCTCCTGGGGGCTGGTCATGCCGGTGGAGACGATCAGCGGCCGGCCCGAGCGGGCGGCGCGGCGAATCAGGGGCAGGTCGACCGCCTCGAAGGAGGCGATCTTGAAGGCCGGCGCGTCCAGGCCCTCGAGCAGCTCGACCGCCGTCTCGTCGAAGGGCGAGGAGAAGCAGATCACTCCCCGCGCCCGCGCCCGCGCGAACAGGGCCTCGTGCCACTCGAACGGCGTGAAGGCCTCCGAATAGAGGTCGTGCAGGGTGCGCCCGGCCCACAGGCCGCTCTCGATGACGAAGCCGGGACCGCGGTGGTCCAGGGTGATGGTGTCGGCGGTGTAGGTCTGCAGCTTCACCGCGTCGGCGCCGGCTTCGGCGGCGGCGTCGATCAGCTGCAGCGCCCGCTCAAGCCGGCCGTTGTGGTTGCCCGACAGTTCGGCGATCACGAACGGCGGATGATCCGGTCCGATCGCGCGTCCGGCGATGGCGAATCCTGTGGCCAATCGGAGCTCCTTGCGGCGTGTCCGGAGCAGCATGGTCAACGGCCGTTAAGGATTTCTCGCCAGACGGGCGGCGGCTTGCCGCGGCCAGGGCCCCAGCGTAGCAAGTCGCATGGATCTCAGCCGTCTTCGCGACCGGAGGGTGATGATCGCCGCCGGGGCGGGCGCCCTGGCGCTGCTGGCGGCGATGGGAATCGGCATCGGGGCCCTGGTGCGCCACGCCGCCCACCAGAGGGCCGCGGCGGCCGAGGAGAACTCGGGGCCGACCTCGCTGCAGGTCGAGATGGGCTCGGGCGACTCGGGCCTGGATCTCACCAAACCGCTGCGCTGCTTCGTCGGCGGCCGGTTCGTGGGCATGCTGGCGCTGAAGGAGTGCGCCCAGCGCAACGGGGTGGAAGCCGGCCAGCTCGACGTGGGCCTGGACACCTCGGGCGAGGTGACGGCCGCCTCCAGCGCCGAGGCCCTGCCGCCGCTGATGGCGCCGTCCGCCGCCCCGCCGGCCGCGGTCTCCTCGCCGTCCCCGCCGCTGCCTCCGCCGGCCCAGCCCTCGCCGCTCGAGACCGGGCCCGACGCGACCGCCGCTCCGGAGGGGCGCGGCGCCTGCTGGCGCTACGCCGGCGACTGGCGGCAGATCAGCGGGGACATGAGCCTGGATGTCTGCGTCCAGACCCTGTTCGCGGGCCGCTGCGTCAAGCCGGGCGGCGCCGATTACGGCCGCTGGGGCGACGAGACCCTGAGGCTGGTCGCCGGCAAGGTCGAGCGGCAGACCGCCGGCGGCGGCTTCCGCACCCTGGTGCGGCAACCGGCCGGCGATTGCTCCATTCCCCATCTGCAGGAGTAGGCCATGATGCGTCCCGTTTCGCTGATCGCGCTGGCGGCCCTGGCCTTGGCGGGCTGCTCCAAGGGCGTACAGGCGCCCACCGACCAGGGCGTCTGCTGGCACATGGTCCAGTTCCAGGGCGGCAAGGTCCGGTTCAACCGGCTGGCCCAGAACATACCCTCGCTGGAAGCCTGCGCCGCGCAGCTGGAGGCGATGCGGATCAGGTTCGCCGCCCTGGGATCCAGCACCGACCAGATGATCGGGGCCTACCAGGGCCAGTTCCTGTTCCTGCAGCCGGAGGGGATCTTCACCGGCCAGAACCTCGACGGCGCGCACTATCTGCTTCTGGTGCGCGGCCCCGACGGCAAGCTGGTCAAGCCGGGCGTGCTGCCCGTCGAGTAGCCCTGGCGATCACTGCGGCCGCTGGCTGCCCGGGTTGATGTCCTGCTGCGGGGTGATGTTGCTGTTGCCGATGGTGCCCAGGATCTGCTCGAGCACCGACAGCTCGCGGCCGCGGGTCGGGGTGGCGCGCTTGTTGTACGGCACCACCTTGCCGTCCTTCAGCGTGTAGCTGCGCACGTCGGAGACCTTGTCGTCGGCCTTGTTGAAGGCGATCACCACCACGTCGCGCTTGCGCACCGTCGGCAGGTGGAACGCCACCTGATCGCTGACCTGGCTGATGTAGTACCAGGTGTTCGGGTCGAAGGCGGCGACGGTCGAGGGCGAGCCCAGGCGGTCCATCACCGTGGCCTTGTCGTCGACGCCGACCTTCACGTCCTTCGGGTTGGCCTCGACGGCCTGGAACCCCTCATAGGAGGTGACGGGCTGACAGGCGCCCAGGAAGGCTGAGCCCATGAGGACGCCGGCAAGGGCGAGAGCGGGAGCGAGGCGGATCATCAAGATGCCTTCGAAGCGACGTGCAGGACTTTGACCTATCGCCCGGCGGCGACTAGTTCAATGCCGCCTATCGCCGCCACCCGGGGCGGAAGTGAGGCGAAATGCTCCTGCAACGTCTGTTCACCGCGCCTCCAGGCCAGAACGCGGGCCGCGCGCTCTATGCGTCGGCGGCCCGGCAGGCGCGGCGGCCGGCGTTCTATCGCGCCTTCGGCGTGGCCGACACGGTGGAGGGACGTTTCGAGCTCTACAGCCTGCACGTCGCCCTGCTGCTGATCCGCCTGAAGGGCCAGGGACAGATCGCCGCACAGACGGCCCAGGCCCTGTTCGACGCCTATGTCCTGTCGCTCGACGACGCCCTGCGCGACATGGGCGTCAGCGACGTCAAGGTCGGCCGCAAGATGAAGGCGTTGGGCGAGGCCTTCTACGGCCGTCTCAAGGCCTATGAGGACGCCATCGAGGCGCTGCCCCGGACGACCGAGCTGGAGGCGCTGCTCTCGCGCACCGCCTTCGAGGAGCGGCCCGACCATCGCGCGGAGGCCCTGTCGGCCTATGTCGGCCGCGCCGCCGACAGGCTCGGACGCCAGGATCTGCAGGACCTGTTGCAAGGGCGGGCGGACTGGCCTGAAGCGACGATGGAGCAGGCTCATGGCTGAGACCCCCTGGCCCAGGCCCCTGAAGCTGGACGAACTGGCCCACGGCGAGGTGTCGACGCATTTCTCGGCCGACGCGCCGGCCCGCGAGCGGATCGCCCGCGAGCTCGAGCTCGACGGCCTGGAGCGGCTGGAGGCCAAGATCGACGCCGCCCCCTGGCTCGACGGCGCGCGGGTGCGCGGCCATCTGCTGGCGACGGTCCGCCAGACCTGCGGCGTCACCCTGGAGCCGCTGGAGACGAAGATCGATCACGACTTCGAGCTGAAGCTGCTGCCGGCGGGCAGCCCCAACGCCCCGACCCAGCCCGAGGACGCCGTCTTCGATCCCGAGGCCGAGGATCCGCCCGATATCCTGGAGGACGACCAGATCGACTTGGGCGCCCTGGTGATCGAACAGCTGGCGCTGGAGATCGACCCCTTCCCGCGCAAGCCCGGCGTGGTGTTCGACGCCGGTCCCAAGGAGTCGCCCCCCTCGCCCTTCGCCGTTTTGAAGGACTTCAAGCCCAAGCAAGGCTGAGGCCCGTCCGGGCCCCCGGCCCGACCTTGCATCGACCTTGGGGCCATGTATGGTCCGGCCACCTTTCTTGGCGGAGGTTCGGGGGGCCGCGCGCCGCAGTGCCGGACACCATCGTCATCTCCATCGACGCCATGGGAGGCGACCACGGCCCGTCGGTCGTGGTTCCGGCGGTCGCCATCGCGCTGAGCCGGATGCCCGAGCTCAAGCTGCGTTTCCTGCTGTTCGGCGACGAAGCCCGGCTGAACGAAGAGCTGGCCAGATGCCCGGCCGCGCGCCCGGTGTGCGAGGTCAGGCCCACCACCCTGGTCATCGGGATGGAGGACAAGCCCGCCCAGGCCCTGCGCCGCGGCAAGGGCTCCAGCCTGTGGAACGCGGTGGAGGCGGTGAAGACCTCCGAGGCCCAGGCCGCCGTCTCGGCCGGCAACACCGGCGCCCTGATGGCCATCTCCAAGCTGATCCTGAGGATGGTGGCCAAGGAGCTGGACCGGCCCGCCCTCGTGGCCAGCTGGCCGACCTTGCGGGGCGCCAGCACCGTCCTCGACGTCGGCGCCAACGTCTCCAGCGACCCCACCCAGCTGGTGGAGTTCGCCATCATGGGCCAGGCGTTCCACCGGGCGGTGCACGGCGTGGCCAAGCCCACCGTCGGGCTGCTCAACGTCGGTTCCGAGGAGCAGAAGGGCCACGAGGAGGTCCGTGAGGCGCACCGGCTGATGCGCGATGGCGGGCTGCCGATCGACTACCACGGCTTCGTGGAGGGCGACGACATCGCCAAGGGGACGGTCGATGTCGTGGTGACCGACGGCTTCTCCGGCAACATCGCCCTGAAGACCGCCGAGGGCGTGGCCCGCTTCGTCCGCAAGCTGTTGCGCGAAGCCTTCACCTCGACGCTCAGGGCCAAGCTGGGGGCGGTGGTGGCCGGCCCGGCGCTGCGCAGGATGATGGACCGGCTGGATCCGGCCAATCTGAACGGCGGGCCGTTGCTCGGCCTGAACGGCATCGTGGTGAAGAGCCACGGCGGGGCGGACGCCCGCGGATACGCCAACGCCCTGGTGGTCGCCGCCAATCTGGCCCAGAGCGACTACTCCACCGAGATCAACCAGAACATGCTCCGCCTGGCCGAGGTCATGGGCCGGGAGATGGAGGGGCGCGAGTGAGCGCAGTGCTGCGTACCGCCGTGACCGGCGTCGGCTCCTATCTTCCCGACCAGGTGCTGACCAACCAGGACCTGGCCAAGATCGTCGACACCTCCGACGAGTGGATCTTCGAGCGCACCGGCATCCACGAGCGGCGCCAGGCCGCGCCCGACCAGGCGGTGTCCGACCTGGCGGTCGAAGCGGCCAGGAAGGCGTTGGCCGCGGCCGGCCGCACGGCCGAGGACCTCGACCTGATCATCGTGGCCACCACCACCCCGGACCTGACCTTTCCGGCCACCGCCGCCATCGTGCAGCGCAAGCTGGGCGCGCCCATGGGCATCGCCTTCGACGTCCAGGCGGTGTGCTCGGGCTTCGTCTATGCGCTCAGCATCGCCGACGGCTTCATCGCGCGGGGCAACGCCAAGTGCGGCCTGATCATCGGCGCGGAGACCATGACCCGCATCCTGGACTGGACCGACCGCAGCACCTGCGTGCTGTTCGGCGACGGGGCCGGCGCCGTGGTGGTCGAGCCGGCGATGGGGCAGGGGACCACCGCGGACCGGGGAATCCTGTCCTTCGTCCTGCGCTGCGAGGGCGAGAAGCAGGACCTGCTCTACGTCGACGGCGGCGTGTCGACCACCGGCCAGATCGGCAAGCTGCGCATGCAGGGCCATCAGGTGTTCCGCCACGCGGTGATCAACATCGCCGAGGCGATCGAGGCGGCGGCCGACAAGGCGGGCGTCGACCTCAGCGAGGTCGATTGGTTCGTGCCCCACCAGGCCAATCAGCGGATCCTCAAGGGCGTGGCCGATCGGCTCGGCATCGACGAGGCGCGGGTCGTCTCCACCGTCGCCAAGCACGCCAACACCTCGGCCGCCTCGATTCCCCTGGCGATGGACGTCGCCATCCGCGACGGCCGCATCAAGCCCGGCCAGCTCGTGCTGCTGGAGGCCATGGGCGGAGGTCTGACCTGGGGCGCCTGCCTGCTTCGGCTTTAGGCGGTGACGCATCGTCCGGCGGGAAGCCTTTGACTCTGGGGGCTATTGGCGGCACTCATCGTATCGGGGATTACGGGGCCTACCGATGAAAGCCGAGACCTTGACCCGCGCGGACCTGTGCGAGGCGGTGCATCATGAGGTCGGGCTGACCCGCCAGGATTGCGCGGGCCTGGTCGAGCGCACCCTGGACCTGATCGTCGAGGCGCTGGAGCAGGGCGAAACGGTCAAGCTGTCTGGCTTCGGCGTGTTCCAGGTGCGCGCCAAGCGGGCGCGCGAGGGCCGCAATCCCAAGACGGGCGAGCCCGCCCCCATCGAGCCCAGGCGGGTGATCGGCTTCCGCGCTTCGCAGGTGATGAAGGCGCGGATCGACGGCGCCGCGTCCTGACGGACCCCGCGACGTGACGAAGGGTCCAGAAGCCTTCCGCACCATCTCCGAAGCCGCTTCCGAGATCGGCGTCGCCCAGCACGTCCTCAGATTCTGGGAGACCAAGTTCTCCTTCATCCGGCCGATGAAGCGGGCCGGCGGACGCCGGTTCTACCGTCCCCACGACCTCCTGCTGCTGCGCGGCGTGCGCCGGCTGCTGCACGAGGAAGGCTACACCATCGCCGGCGTGCAGAAGCTGCATCGCGAGCACGGCGCGTCCAGGCTGGTGGCGGCGGGCGGCGGCGTCGCGCCGAGTCCCGAGCCCTTCGCCGGGCAGGCCCGCGCCGACACCTCGCCGGGCGTCAGGGCGGCGCTGCAGGCGGCGCTGGACGAGCTCGTGGCCGCCCGCGCGCAACTGGCCCAGGCCCTGGCCGCGCGCCCGCGCTGAGACCTTGGGGAATTCCGATTGCCGGGCTGGCGCGGCCTCCCTATAAGGCCGCCCTCGTCGGAGCGTGGCGCAGCCTGGTAGCGCACTTGACTGGGGGTCAAGGGGTCGTGGGTTCGAATCCCGCCGCTCCGACCAACTTTTCCGCGGTGAGCCCCACGCCGCGCCTTGGTGGACGACGTTCACGGCAAGGTTTACGGCTTCGCCCACTTTGGGCCGCAATCCCTGTCTTGCCTAGGTCATGCCCATGTTGCGTAACCACGAGACCTCGCGGCCCGCCGCCGTCTGGCTGTTCGCCGTGGCGGCCCTGGTGTTCGGCATGGTCGTCCTGGGCGGCTCGACCCGCCTGACCGGCTCGGGCCTGTCGATCACCGAGTGGCGGCCGGTGACGGGCGTGATCCCGCCGTTGAGCCACCAGGCCTGGGTCGCCGAGTTCCAGCGCTACCAGCAGATCCCGCAATACAGGTTCATCAACCACGGCATGTCGCTGGCCGGCTTCCAGGGCATCTACTGGTGGGAGTGGGCGCATCGGCTGCTGGGACGCCTGATCGGGGTGGTCTTCTTCATCCCCTTCGTCGTCTTCCTGGCCACCAAGCGGATCCCCAGGCGGCTGATCTGGCGCACCGCCGTGATCTTCGCGCTGGGCGCGCTGCAGGGGCTGGTGGGCTGGTGGATGGTGGCCTCGGGGCTGGAGAACCGGGTCTCGGTCGCGCCCGAGCGGCTGGCCATCCACCTGGGCCTGGCGCTGCTACTCTTCTGCCTGCTGATCTGGACGGGGCTGGAGGCCTGGTACGGGCCCGGCCGGCCGAATTTCGAGAACCGCTGGCGGCTTCCGGCGGCCCTGGCGGCGGCGCTGGTGTTCGTCCAGGTCATGCTGGGAGGGCTGGTGGCGGGCAACCACGCCGGCGAGATCTACAACGACTGGCCCTATATGAACGGGCGGCTGTTCCCCAAGGACTACCTGGGCGCCGGAGGCCTCCTGCACGCCCTGCTGCACAGCCAGGCGGCGGTGCAGTTCAACCACCGCATCGGCGCCTATCTCCTGGTGATCTGCGCCGTCGTCGCCATGGTGGTGGCCGCCCGGCGGCGCGAGCTGCCGCGGGGGACCCCGCCCCTGGCCTTCCTGTTCTCGACGCTGGTGCTGCTGCAGGCGTGCCTGGGCGTCTTCACCCTGGTCAACCGGGCCCCTCTGGACCTCTCGCTGATGCACCAGTGCCTGGCCGCCGTGGTGCTGGCCTCGGCCCTGGGCCTCGCCTGGCGCGTGCGGCGCGCTTGAACCGAAAGGCCTGTTGCGGCATACACCCGCGCTCACTCAACTCGCCCGAGGGCGGCCCGCGGCCGTCCGCCGCCCAATAGAGTTCACGCCATGGCCGTTCCGAAGAGAAAAACCTCGCCCTCGCGGCGCAACATGCGCCGCTCGCACCACGCGCTGAAGCCCAACAGCTACATCGAGGACAAGCAGACGGGCGAGCTGCGCCGGCCGCACCACGTCGACCTGAAGACCGGCATGTACAAGGGCCGCCAGGTGCTGACGCCGAAGGAAGACTGAGGAGCGACGGCCGCGGAACGCGGCCGTATGCGATCGATCCGGTGGACCGATCGCCGCGACGAAGGCCCGGAGCGTCAGCGGAGGGCGGAGCCGTCTGGAGCCAGCCTCAGTGGCTGACGTTCGGCCTCAGGCGGTAGTGGCCGTTCTCGAAACCCGCGAACATCAAGGTGGCGTGCGGATGGCCGACCGGCTCGCCGCTGTCGTCGGGCAACAGGTTCTGCTCGGAAACATAGGCCACCAGCGAGGACTGCTCGTTCTCGGCCAGCAGGTGGTAGAAGGGCTGGTCCTTGGCCGGACGCACGTCCTCGGGGATCGCCAGCCACCATTCCTCGGTGTTCGAGAACTCCGGATCCACGTCGAAGATCACGCCGCGGAACGGGAAGAACCGGTGCCGCACGATCTGACCGATCATGAATTTGGCGACTCGCGCATTCATGCTGTCACAATAACCCCGCCCGGCTGACTGAAACATGAACGAGTCCGCCGCGCCCGGACAAGCGCTTTCGGCTCCGGGGCGAGCTTGTTAGGCTGCAATTCAGCGCACGGATTGACCAGAGGTTGATGGATGTCAGGGGCGGCCCCGCCGCCGATGCAAGCCAGGCGCAGCGAGCCGGAAGATCGCACCCCGCCCCGCGCCTATGCCGCGCTTGATCTCGGCACCAACAACTGTCGCCTCCTGATCGCCTCGCCGACGGCGCGGGGATTTCGGGTGCTGGAAGCCTTTTCGCGCATCGTCCGGCTGGGCGACGGCCTGGCTCACACCGGGCGGCTGGACACCGCGGCCATGGAGCGGGCGCTGGCGGCCTTGAAGATCTGCGCCGACCGGATCCGCCGCCGCGACACGCCGCACGTGCGCTGCGTCGCCACCCAGGCCTGCCGGTCGGCCGAGAACGGTGCGGACTTCATCGCCCGGGTGGAGGCCGAGACCGGCCTCAAGCTCGCGATCATCACTCCCAAGGAGGAGGCCCGCCTGTCGGTGGCCGGCTGCGTGGCCCTGCTGGACCGCGATTGCGACGCGGCCCTGGTGATCGACGTCGGCGGCGGCTCGACCGAACTGTCGTGGATCGATCTGGGCCAGCTGCGGTTCGATCCCCAGCGCCGGCCGCCCCATCCCGCCCGCCTGCCGATCAAGGCCTGGCTCAGCGTGCCCATCGGCGTGGTCACCCTGGCCGACCGCTTCCCCGAGCGGGACGAGGGCCGCGAGGCCTGGTACCGGGCCATGGTCGAGGAGGTGAAGGCGGTGATCGCCAGCTTCGACGGCGCCCGCGAGCTGGAGGCCGCCTTCCGGGAGGGGCGGGCCCACCTGATCGGCACGTCCGGCGCCATCACCAGCCTGGCGGGCCTGCATCTCGGCCTGCCGCGCTACGAGCGGGCCAAGGTGGACGGCCTGTGGATGACGCGCCAGGACTGCGAGGCCGCCGCGGGCAAGCTGATGGCCATGACCTCGCCGCAGCGCGCGGCCCAGCCCTGCATCGGACCCGACCGCGCCGACCTGGTGCTGGCCGGGGCGGCGATCCTGCAGGCCGTGCAGGAGCTTTGGCCCTGCGCCCGGGTGCGGGTGGCCGACCGGGGCCTGCGCGAGGGCCTGCTGATGTCGCTGATGTGCAAGCCGCCGCGCCGCCGCCGCCGGTCCCGACGTCCGGGCCGTGTCGCCGCCGCGGGCCGACCGTCATGAGCGACGAGGAAGGCCGGCGCCGCATGGCCCGGCCCCCGACCGCCGGCGACGCCGCCGGCCGGGGCGTCCCCAAGCGGCTGAAGACCGCCAAGAAGCACAGCGCCTCCTCCCAGGCCTGGCTGGAGCGCCAGATCAACGATCCCTTCGCCGCCGAGGCCCGCGCCAAGGGCTATCGCTCGCGCGCGGCGTTCAAGCTGGTCGAGATCGACGACCGCCTGCACCTGCTGCGCCGCGGGGTGCGGGTGCTGGACCTTGGCTGCGCGCCGGGCGGCTGGATCCAGGTGGCGCTGGAGCGCGGCGCGGGTGTGGTGGTGGGCGTGGACCTCCTGCCCGTCGATCCCCTGCCGCCGGCGATCCTCGTCGAGGGCGACTTCACCGAGCCCGGCATGGGCGAGCGAATGGTCGATCTGCTGGGCGCGGCGCCGGACCTGGTGCTCTCCGACATGGCCCCCAACACCACCGGCCACCGGCAGACCGACCACCTGCGCATCATCGGCCTGGTCGAGGCGGCGGCCGACTTCGCCATCGGGGTGCTGAAGCCCGGCGGGGCCTTCGTCGCCAAGGCCTTTCAGGGCGGCGAGACGGCGGAGGTGCTGAAGCTCCTGCGCGCCCATTTCGCCGAGGTGCGCCACATCAAGCCCAGGGCCAGCCGCTCGGAAAGCGCGGAGGTCTATCTGGTGGCCACGGGCCTGCGCCGTCATGGCTGATATTCCGCTGCTGAGGACCGAGCGCCTCGTCGTGCGGGCCCACCGGCTGGGGGACTTCGAGGCCATCGCAGCCATGTACGCCGAACCGGACACCGTCCGCTTCATCGGCGCGGGCGAGCCGCACAGCCGGGAAGTGGTCTGGTCGAGGCTGCAGCGGGCCGCCGGGGCCTGGCCGATGCTGGGCTACGGCTTCCTGGCGATCGAGCACGCCGCCTCCGGACGGGTGATCGGCGAGGCGGGGTTCCTGGAGCGGTTCGCACCCACCGGAGAGCGTCGCACGCCCGAGGCGGGCTGGGCCCTGGCGGCCTCCGCGCGGGGCCGCGGCTATGCCGGCGAGGCCATGGCGGCCATCCTGGCGTGGGGCGACCAGCGCTTCGAGCGCACCATCTGCGTCATAGCCAAGGAGAACGCGCCCTCGATCGCCCTGGCGCACCGGCTGGGTTATCGCGACCACGGCGTGGAGCCGCCGCCGCCGGACTGGACCGGCCCGGAATTCCTCAGGTTCGAACGGGAAAGGCCGGCCCACGCCCGTTGACACCCGGCCGCTTTGCGGGAATACCGCGCCCGCAAAACGGAGACTCCGATGGAGATTCGCGAAGGGCTCACCTTCGACGATGTTTTGCTGGAACCCGGGCGTTCCGAGGTCATCCCAAGCCAGGTATCGACCGCCACGCGGCTGACGCGGGGCATCGCCTTGAACATCCCGATCATCTCGGCCGCCATGGACACGGTGACCGAAAGCGGCCTGGCCATCGCCCTGGCGCAAGCCGGGGGGCTCGGCATACTGCACCGCAACATGTCCCCCGCCGACCAGGCCGAGCAGGTGCGCGAGGTCAAGCGCTACGAAAGCGGCATGGTCATCAATCCGCTGACCATCTTCCCCGACACCACCTTGGGCGAGATCCAGGAGATCCGCCGCCGGCGCAGCATCTCGGGCTTTCCCGTGGTCGAGCGGGGCACCGGCAAGCTCTGCGGCATCCTCACCCACCGCGACATGCGCTTCGAGCAGGACCTGAACCTCAAGGCCGGCGACATCATGACCCGCGAGGGGCTGGTCACCGTGCGCGAAGGGGTCGGGCGGGGCGAGGCCGAGAGCCTGTTAAGGACCCACAAGATCGAGCGGCTGATCGTGGTCGACGACCAGTACCGCGCCGTCGGGCTGGTCACCGTCAAGGACATGGAGAAGGCCCAGGCCTTCCCGCTGGCGGCCAAGGACGAGCAGGGGCGCCTGCGCGTGGGCGCCGCCTCCACCGTGGGCGACCACGGCTTCGAACGCTCCATGGCGCTGGTCGAGGCGGGGGTGGACGTGGTGGTGATCGACACCGCCCACGGCCACAACGTCGACGTCGCCGCCGCCGTCCAGCGGATCAAGCGCGAGTCCAACCAGGTCCAGGTGGTGGCCGGCAACATCGCCACCTACGACGCCGCCAAGGCCCTGATCGACGCGGGCGCCGACGCGGTGAAGGTGGGCATCGGCCCGGGCTCGATCTGCACCACCCGCGTGGTGGCCGGCGTGGGCGTGCCCCAGCTGACGGCGGTGATGGACGCGGTGCGCGCGGCCGAGGGCTCGGGCGTGCCGGTGATCGCCGACGGTGGCATCAAATATTCGGGCGACCTGGCCAAGGCCCTGGCGGCCGGCGCCTCGGCGGCCATGCTGGGCTCGATGTTCGCCGGCACCGAGGAGGCGCCGGGCGAGGTGTTCCTCTACCAGGGCCGCTCCTACAAGGCCTACCGCGGCATGGGCTCGGTGGCCGCCATGGCCCAGGGCTCCGCCGACCGCTACTTCCAGAAGGACGTGGCGGACTCGCTGAAGCTGGTGCCCGAGGGCATCGAGGGCCAGGTGCCCTACAAGGGCCCGATCGGCCAGATCCTGCACCAGCTGGTCGGCGGCCTGAAGGCCTCGATGGGCTATGTCGGCGCGGGCGACCTGCAGAGCTTCCAGAAGCGCGCGAAATTCATCCGCATCAGCGGCGCGGGCCTGCGCGAAAGCCATGTCCACGACGTGATGATCACCCGCGAGGCGCCGAATTATCCGAGCCAGGCGTCCTAGGCCGGCCGGAAGGCCGCTCCGCCCATGACCCCCGCCGGTCGTCTGAGCGCCGCCATCGAAGTGCTGAGCGAGGTCGAGGCGCGCCACAAGCCCGTGCGCCTGGCGCTGAAGGCCTGGGGCGACGGCGCGCGCTACGCCGGCGCCAGGGACCGCGCCTTCGTCTCGGGACTGGCGCTGGACGCCCTGCGCAAGCGCCGCTCCCTGGCCTGGCGGATGGGCGACGACAGCCCGCGCGCGGCCGCGCTGGGGACCCTGGCGTTCGAATGGGGCTGGAGCCCGCAGGACGTGGCCTCGGCCGCCGCCGGCGAGCCGCACGGCCCGGGCGCCCTCACCGACGCCGAAGCCGCCGCCCTGGCCGCCCCGCGGCCGCTGGACGACGCCCCGCCCGCGATCCGCGGCGACTATCCCGACTGGCTGGATGGCCCTCTGGAGCGCGCGTTCGGCGAGGCAAGGGCCGAGGAGGGCGCCGCCCTGGCCCGCCGCGCGCCGGTGGACCTCCGCGCCAACCGGTTGAAGGGCGAGACGGAACGGGTGGGGCGCACCCTGGCGCCTTTCGGGGCCGAGCCTTCGGGCGTGCTGGCCGACGCCCTGCGCCTGCCCGCGCCCGTGGCCGCCGAGCGGGCCGCGCCGGTCGAGAGCGAGCCGGAGTTCGCCAAGGGCTGGTTCGAGGTCCAGGATCTGGGCTCCCAGATCGCCGCGGCGGCGGCCGGCCAGGTGAAGGGCCTGCAGGTCCTCGACCTCTGCGCGGGCGGCGGCGGCAAGACCCTGGCGCTGGCGGCGGCGATGGGATCGAGCGGCCAGATCTACGCCTACGATTCCGACTCCAGGCGCCTGTCGGAGGTGGTCACCCGCGCCCAGCGCGCGGGCGTGCGCAACCTGCAGACCCGCTCGCCCAAAAAGCCCGGCGCCCTGGACAATCTCGCGGGTCACATGGACCTGGTGTTCGTGGACGCTCCCTGCACCGGCTCGGGGGTCTGGCGGCGCCATCCCGACGCCAAGTGGCGGCTGACCGAGGACCAGCTCGAGCGCCGCGTCGCCGATCAGAAGCAGGTCCTGGCCGAGGCGCGGCGGATGACCAGGCCCGGCGGCCGGATCGTCTATGTCACCTGCTCGCTGCTGGCCGAGGAGAACGAGGACCAGGTCGCGGCCTTCCTGGCCGAGGTGCCCGAGTTCCACGCGGTCTCGCCGCTGGCCGCCATCGAGGCGTCGGGCCTGGCCACGCCCGAGGGCTTGCAGATGCTGGCCCAGCGCATCACATCCGCGGGCTTCCTGCGCCTGTCGCCCCGCTCGGGCGGCGCCGACGGCTTCTTCGTGGCCGTGTTCCAGAGGGGACCGTGACCAGCCGCCGATTCTGCCTTAAGGCCTGCCCATGACGACAGCCCCCCACCACGACCGCCTCCTCATCGTCGATTTCGGAAGCCAGGTCACCCAGCTGATCGCCCGGCGGGTGCGCGAGAGCGGCGTCTACTGCGAGATCCATCCCTACGACCGCGTCGAGCAGATGCTGGGCGCCTTCGCGCCCAAGGCGGTGATCCTGTCGGGCGGCCCGGCCAGCGCCCACGAGGCCGAGAGCCCCAAGATTCCCAAGGGCGTGCTGGAGCTGGGTGTGCCGGTGCTGGGCATCTGCTACGGCGAGATGGCGCTGTGCGACGCCCTGGGCGGCGCGGTCGAGAGCGGCCATGCACGCGAGTTCGGCCGGGCCGAGATTCGCTTCGAGCGGGAATCCCCGCTGGTGGCCGGCCTGGGCGACATCGGCGAGCTCGAGACGGTTTGGATGAGCCACGGCGACAAGATCACCGCCATGCCGCTGGGCTTCGAAGTGGTGGCCACCTCCGAGGGCTCGCCCTTCGCCATCATCGCCGACGAGGGCCGGCGCATCTACGGCATCCAGTTCCACCCCGAGGTGGCCCACACGCCGCGCGGCGCCCTGATCCTTCGGAACTTCACCCACCGCATCTCGGGCTTCTCCGGCGACTGGACCATGGCCTCGTTCCGCGAGGAGACGGTGGCCCGCATCCGCGCCCAGGTGGGCCAGGGCCGGGTGATCTGCGGCCTGTCGGGCGGGGTGGATTCCTCGGTGGCCGCGGTCCTGATCCACGAGGCGATCGGCGACCAGCTGACCTGCGTCTTCGTCGACCACGGCCTGCTGCGCCTGAACGAGGCCGAGCAGGTGGTGACCCTGTTCCGCGACCACTACAACATCCCCTTGATCCACGTGGACGCGGCCGACCAGTTCCTGGGCGAGCTGAAGGGCGTGTCCGACCCCGAGCAGAAGCGCAAGATCATCGGTAGGCTGTTCGTGGAGGTGTTCGACCGGCAGGCCAGCCGGATCGAGGGCGCCGCCTTCCTGGCCCAGGGCACCCTCTATCCGGACGTGATCGAGAGCGTCTCGGCCCGCGGCGGCCCCTCGGCGGTGATCAAGAGCCACCACAACGTCGGCGGCCTGCCCGAGACGATGAAGCTGAAGCTGGTCGAGCCGCTGCGCGAGCTGTTCAAGGACGAGGTGCGGGCGCTGGGCCGCGAGCTGGGCCTGCCCGCCCCCTTCGTCGCCCGCCATCCCTTCCCGGGCCCGGGCCTGGCCATCCGCATCCCGGGCGAGGTGACCAAGGAGCGCGTCGCCGTGCTGCAGAAGGCCGACGCCGTCTTCCTGGACGAGATCCGCAAGGCCGGCCTCTATGACGAGATCTGGCAGGCCTTCGCGGTGCTGCTGCCGGTGCGCACCGTGGGCGTGATGGGCGACGCGCGCACCTACGACGAGGTCTGCGCGCTCAGGGCGGTCACCTCCACCGACGGCATGACCGCCGACTTCTTCGAGTTCCCCTGGGAGGTCCTGGGCCGGGCCGCCACCCGCATCATCAACGAGGTGCGCGGCATCAACCGGGTGGTCTACGACGTGACGTCAAAGCCGCCGGGGACCATCGAGTGGGAGTAGGGGAGTAGAAGCCAAACCAAAACGGCGCGTCCGGCCCGCACGGCCGTCCGCGTCGAGGCTGCCAGGGCCCGGCCTTCAGCCGTTCGGGGCGTCGAGCTGAGCACCTTGGGCCATGGGGCCAACGGCTGATGGCCACAAGTTCGACGCCGAGAGCGCCCACCGCCGGCTGAGGGCGCAACGCTACGGCCGGGGCCGAAGTGTTCGTGCTTCGTCCCGCGAGCGATCGGGCCTAGAAGGCGCCATGGATCATGGACCCAAGATCGCCCAGGTCGCGGCGCTGGCGGGCGATCCGGCGCGGGCCAACATGCTCGTCGCCCTGGCGGACGGCCGGGCCCTGACCGCCTCCGAGCTCGCCTATCTGTCGGGCGTGGCGCCGCAGACGGCCAGCGGCCACCTCGCCAAGCTCACCGACGCGGGCCTGCTGGCGCTCGAGAAGCAAGGCCGTCGCCGGTATTTCCGCCTGGCGTCGCCCCTGGTCGGCCGCATGCTGGAAGGCCTGATGGTGGTGGCCCAGGACGGCCCGGAGCGCCAGCGCCGTCCCTGGCGGGGCGGGGAGGCGTTGCGGCACGCGCGCAGCTGTTACGACCACATGGCGGGCCGCGTCGCCGTGGCGGTGGCCGACCGGCTGGCGGCGCGCTCTCTGATCGTGCTGGACGAGGACGGCGGCCAACTGACCGACGCGGGCCGGGCGTTCTTCGATGGCGCCGGGATCGACCTTCGATCCGGCGCCGGACGTCGCCCCTTCTGCCGGCCCTGCCTGGACTGGAGCGAACGGCGCCCGCACCTGGCCGGCAGGGTTGGCGCCGCCATCCTCCGCCACGCGCTCGCTCACGACTGGGCCCAGCGCATCCGCGACAGCCGCGCGCTGGCCATCACCCCCGCCGGAGCCGCCGCCCTGGAGAGGCTGTTCGGCGTGCAAGCAGGACCCTAGTGTCCCGGTTCGGAAGTTCGCGAGCGTGTTTGCGGTCTCGGAGCGAACGTCGGAACCGACAAGGCCGGCGAAAAGGTCTTCCGGCATGTCACACGGGGCGGGGCCGTCTCGTCATTGCCATCAGGACCCCTTGATGGAGCATCGCCATGACCGCCAAACTCGATCCCTTCGCCGCCGCCCCCGCCCAGATGAAGCAGTTGCTGGATCTGTCGCTCGCCATCGGCAAGAGCCTGGAGCCGGGCCTGGTGCATCTGGTGGAGATCCGCGCCTCCCAGATCAACGGCTGCGCCAACTGCCTGAACATGCACACCGCCGCCGCCCGCGCGGCGGGCGAGCAGGAGCGGCGGATCTATCTACTCTCGGCTTGGCGGGAAGCGCCCTGCTATAGCGCCCGCGAGCGGGCCGCGCTGGGCTGGACCGACGCGCTCACCCGCCTGTCCGAAGGCCATGCCCAGGAGGCCGCCTATGAAGCGCTCAAGGCCGAGTTCACCGAGGAGGAGCAGGTGGTCCTCACCCTGGTGATCGACGTCATCAACGGCTGGAACCGTCTGGCGGTCGGCTTCGGCCTCTGGGCCGATCACGCCCCGGCGAGGGCCGCGGCCTGATGATCGGATCCGCCGCCGAGGACGTGGCGGAGAGCTTCGATCCGCTGCGCCCCAAGCTGGCCCGCGTCGCCTATCGGATGCTGGGCTCTGTGGCCGATGCGGAGGACGTGGTGCAGGAGGCCTTCATCCGCTGGATGGGGACCGACCGCGATCGGGTGCTGCAGCCGGAAGCCTTCCTGCGCCGCACCGTGACACGACTGTGCATCGACGTCCTGAAGTCCGCCAAGCGCCGGCGCGAAACCTACAAGGGACCCTGGCTCCCCGATCCGGTGGTCGAGGAGGAGGCCGACGAAGACGTGACCTTGCCCCTGTTGTTGGCCCTGGAGCGTCTTTCGCCGCTCGAGCGCGCCGCCTTCCTGCTGCACGACGTGTTCGGGCTGGGCTTCGAGGAGGTGGCGCAGACGGTGGGGCGGGATGCGGCGGCCTGCCGCCAGCTGGCCAGCCGGGCCCGCGTCCATGTGCGCGAAGCCCGGCCGCGCTTTCGCGTGGAGAAGCAGCACGCCATCGACCTGGCCCAGGCGTTTTTCAAGGCCTCGCGCAGCGGCGACATGACCACGCTGGGCGCCATGCTGGCCGAGGACGTCACCATCCATGCCGACGGCGGCGGCAGGCGCCCCGCGATCTGGCGCCCGGTCCAGGGCCGCCAGGCGGTGGTGAGGCTGCACGAGGCCCTGGCGAGGGTCTACGCCAAGCACGCCTCCGGCCTGGTCCACGCGGGCTTCGTCAATGGATTGCCGGGCTTCATCACCCTGGAAGCCGACGGCGAGCTGCAGTCCACCGCGCTCGAGATCGTGGATGGCAAGATCGTGGCGATCTACGTCGTGCGCAATCCGGAGAAGCTCCAGCACCTGCACTGAACCGGAGCGGGGGCGAGGCGCGGGGGCGGCGGCTGGCCGGCCCGGCGGCGCGCCATGGACAAGCGTCCGGGCCCAGCCAACTATGGTCGCACAACAAGGCCGAAGGGGGAGGGCCGATGCGCGGTGTCCTGAAGGGATGCGTCCTGGGCGTGCTGCTGGCCGGCATGGCGTCCGCCGCCCTGGCCCAGAGCGCCGGTCCGGCCGCCGCCGCTGCGCCGGCGCACGAGGCTCCCGCCGTTCGGACCCCGCGGCCGCCGCCGCCCAGCCCGCCCCGCGTCATCCAGCAGGTGAAGGACAACATCTACCGGGCCGGCAACGGCAACTGGTGGTCGCTGTTCGCGGTGACCAAGGCCGGCATCATCCTGGTGGATCCCATCAGCGTCGACTTCGCCAAGTGGCTGAAGGCCCAGCTGGACCAGCGCTATCCGGGCCTGCCGGTCCGCTACGTGATCTACAGCCACAGCCACTGGGACCACGTCGAGGGCGGCGCCGCGTTCAAGGACACCGCCCTGTTCGTTGCCCAGGACGGCTTTCGCAAGAACATGGACGGCCGCTATCCGCACATGCCGGGCGACATGATCGACCGCAACGCCAACGGCACGATCGAGCTCGAGGAGATCCAGATCCCCTCCCAAGAGCATCCGGGCATCTGCGGCATGCCCGATTTCTGGTTCGCCCACCAGGACCGCAACCACGACGGCCACATCACTTCGGCGGAGTATTTCGCCGACATCCCGCCCCCCGACATCACCTATTCCGACAGGATGACCCTGACGCTGGGGGGCATGACCGTGCAGCTGATCTTCCCTGGCAAGAACCATGCGGACGACGGCACGGTGGTGTTCTTCCCGGCCGAGCGGGTGGTGTTCTCCACCGACTTCCCCGCCGACGCCCTGGTGACCACATCGATGCGCTCGCTGCCCAGCGCCTGCGGCGCTTTCGACGAGCATCCGATGTCGGAGTGGATCAAATCCTATCGCACCATCGAGGCGCTCGACTTCGACATCCTGGCCCAGGGCCACGGCAGCGTCCTGTTCAAGAAATCCGACGTCACCGAGGGGCGCGAGTACTTCGAATATCTGCGCGACCAGGTCTCGGCCGGCATGGCCGCCGGCAAGAGCCTGGACGAGCTGCGCCGCACCCTGATGCTCGAGAAGTACAAGGACTGGGCCAACTACGACCGGCTCAGGGTGATGAACATCGAGGCCGCCTACCACAACCTCAGCATCTACAAGTAGCCGAGACAACGGGCTGGGTTGGCTCCGTTCTTTTGAAACACCAAGATCACCAAGGACACCAAGCTCACCATGGAGTGCCTGGGGCGCCCCCCTGCGATGAGACAGCTTAATAGGGCACGGTTGCAGTAGGGCCTGTGGGCCGCGTGCAGCCCGGCCCCTCGGCGCTCTTGGCGTCCTCGGTGGTGAATTCTTACGGCGCTGACGCGCCGCTGGCTGAGCCCAAGGGTCACCCGGCCTTCGGGAACACCTCGTCGAACGCCTTCTCCAGTCGGGCCAGGCTGGCGGGGACGTCGTCCAGCTTGTCCAGGCCGAACAGGCCCAGGCGGAAGCTGCGGTAGCCGGGGCCCTCGTCCACCATCAGGGGCACGCCGGCGGCGATCTGCAGGCCCTGGGCCAGGAAGCGCTTGCCGGTCTGGATGTCGGGATCGTCGGTGAAGCTGACCACCACGCCGGGCGCGGCGAAGCCCTCGGCCGCCACCGATTGCACGCCCCGCTCGGCCAGCATGCGGCGCACGGCGTTCCCCTGCTCCCACTGGGCGGCCTTCAGTCGCTCGAAGCCGTCCGCCTTGGTTTCCAGCATCGCGTCGCGCAACACCTTGAGCGCGTCGGTGGGCATGGTGGCGTGGTAGGCGTGGCCGCCCGCGAGATAGGCTTCCATGATGGTCAGCCACTTGCCCAGGTCGGCGGCGAAGCTGGTGGACCTGGTCGCCCGGCAGCGCTCGATCGCCGCCTCGCGCATCATCACCAGCCCCGCCGACGGCGGCGCGGACCAGCCCTTCTGGGGCGCCGAGATCAGCACGTCGACGCCGGTGGCCTGCATGTCCACCCAGATGCAGCCTGAGGCCACGCAATCCAGCACGAACAGGCCGCCGACCTCGTGGGCCGCCTCGGCCAGCGCCCGCACGTAGCCGTCGGGCAGGATCATGCCCGAGGCCGTCTCCACATGGGGGGCGAAGACCACCTCCGGCCGCTCGGAGCGGATGGCGGTGATCGCCTCCTCGATGGGCGGGGGCTCGAAGGGCGAGGTCGGCGAATTGCCGGTGCGCCGGGCCTTCAGCACGATCTCTTCCGACGGAATCGATCCGGCCTCGAAGATCTGGGTCCAGCGGTAGGAGAAGAAGCCGTTGCGGATCACCAGCACCTTGCGGCCGGTGGCGAACTGCCGCGCCACCGCCTCCATGGCGTAGGTGCCTCCGCCGGGGACCACCACCGCCCGGCTGGCCCCATAGACTTCGCAGAGCACCCCGTGCAGGTCGTGCATCACCTCCTGGAACGCCTTGCTCATGTGGTTGAGCGAGCGGTCGGTGAAGACGACGGAGAATTCCAGAAGGCCGTCGGGATCGACGTCGGGGCGAAGGCCGGGCATGAGAGGGTCCTTGGCTGGCGCAGGTGGCGCGGGACCATCATGTCCCGGCGCCGGGTTACCGATAAGGGCCTAGCCGAACTCGGCGTCCAGGTCGCGGGTGTTTCGGGACGCCGGGACGAGACCCCTCGACTATCGGACCCGCAGTTCCCACTTAGGCTCACTCGGGTCGCAGCGAGACCATGGGGCCATGACGGCGTGCGCCGAGTCGAGGTCGCCGACGAAGGCGATCCAGGAGCCGGCGGGGGCCGCGGGGGAGGGGCGCTTGGTGGAGACGCGTAAGAGGAGATCGGGCCCGCCGGGCCTGATGGCGCTGCTGAAGCCCTATCGGGGCTGGATGGCGCTGATGGTGGCCCTGACGGTGGGATCGAGCGGCCTGGCCCTGTTCGTCCCGCAGGTCATCGCGCACGCCATCGACGCCTTCACCGCCAAGACGCTGAACCTGCCCCTGTCGCTGGCCCAGCTGCTGGCGCTGTCGCTGGGCGCCTTCCTGTTCGGCAACCTGCAGAACGTGGCTCAGACCACGGCGTCCGAGCGGGTGGCCCGGGACCTGCGGGCGCGGCTGGTGGAGGCCATCTCGCGGCAGACCTACGCCTCGGTCCAGGCGATGACGCCGGCCAAGCTGCTGACCAATCTCACCTCCGACGTGGACGCCATCAAGAACTTCGTCGCCCAGGCGGTGGCGTCGGTGATCTCGTCGGTGTTCGTGATCATCGCGGCCAGCGCGCTGCTGCTCTGGCTGAACTGGCGGCTGGCGCTGGCGGTCCTGCTGGTGCTGCCGCTGATCGGCGTGACCTTCTTCGTCGTGCTGGGCGGCGTACGCAAGATGTTCGGCCAGATGCAGGGCATCATCGACGTGCTGAACCGGGTGCTGAACGAGAACATCGTCGGCGCGGCCCTGGTGCGGCTGCTGGACACCCAGACGCGCGAGCTCGGACGCTTCACCGCCATCAACGAGCAGGCGCGGGCGACCGGCCTGAAGATCCTGCGCCAGTTCGCCGCGATGATCCCGATCATCACCCTGCTGGCCAACTGCGCCACCCTGATCATCCTCACCCTGGGCGGCCATTTCGTGATCGTCCATGAGATGAGCCTCGGCGAGTTCTCGGCCTTCAACGCCTATCTCGGCATCCTGATCTTCCCGATCATCGTCATCGGCTTCACCTCGATGGCGATCGGCCAGGCGCAGGCCTCCTATTTCCGGATCGGCGTGGTGCTGAACGCGCCGCCCCCGCCGCCGCGGGGCGATGCGACCGCGGACCTGACCGGCGCCATCGAGGTGCGGGGACTCACCCTGGCCTATGGCGAACGCAGGGTGCTCGACAACGTCTCGTTCAGGATCGCGCCAGGCTCCCGCACCGCCATCGCCGGCCCGACGGCGGCGGGCAAGTCGCAGCTGCTCTACGCCATGACGGGGCTGATGGCGCCCACCGCCGGCCAGGTGCTCTACGATGGCCGGCCCCTGCAGGACTATGCGCCGGCCGGCTTCTACGCCCAGATCGGGCTCGTCTTCCAGGACAGCCAGCTGTTCAACCTGACCCTGCGCGAGAACATCGCCTTCAACGCCCAGGTGGACGAGGCTCAGCTGGCCAAGGCGATCGAGACGGCGGAACTGCAGGGCTTCATCGCCGGCCTGCCGCTGGGGCTGGAGACCGTGGTCTCCGAGCGCGGGATGTCGCTGTCGGGCGGCCAGAAGCAGCGGATCATGCTGGCCCGCGCCCTGGCGCTGGATCCGAAGATCCTGTTCCTCGACGACTTCACCGCCCGGGTCGACCTGGCCGCCGAGGCCCGGATCCTGGCCAACGTCCAGCGTAACTATCCGCACCTGACGCTGATCTCGATCACCCAGAAGCTGGCGCCGGTGGAAGGCTACGATCAGATCATCCTGTTGATGGAGGGCGAGGTGCTGGCGAGGGGGACCCATGCCGAGCTGGCGCGCACCAGTCCCGAGTACGGCCAGATCCTGCGCTCGCAGCAGAGCACCGACGCCTACGAGGCCGCGTGATGGATTACGCCCTCAAGACCCAGGACGCCGGGGGCAAGCGCGAGACCCTGGTCTCGGCGATCCGCGCCCTGGGCCCCCTGCTGGCCGGCGAGCGGGCCAACATCTCCATCGCGCTGGTCTGCGTGATCGCGACCTCGGCGGCCAACCTGTTGTCGCCCGTCCTGATCGCCCGGGTGATCGACACCGCCATCGCCCATGCCAACTACGGCGCCCTGCTGCGCTACGCGGGCCTGCTGGCCGCGGTCTATGTCGTGTCGCTGGGGACCAGCTACCTGCAGACGCTGCGGACCGGCACGGTCGGGCGCAACGTGCTGTTCCGGCTGCGCAACCAGCTGTTCACCCACCTGTCGGACCTGCCCATCGCCTTCTTCGCTCAGAACCGGGCCGGCGACCTGATCTCGCGGGTGAACAGCGACACCGACCGGATCAATCAGTTCTTCTCCCAGGCGCTGATGCAGACCTTCGGCAACCTGTTCCTGGTGATGGGGGCCGGCATCATGCTGCTGAGCCTGAACTGGCGGATGGGCCTGCTGGCCATGGTCCCGGCGCTGGGCATGCTCGTGATCACGCGGGCGCTCTCGCCCTGGCTGAAGCGGACCAACCGCGCCAGCCTGGACAGCCTGGGCGCCCTGTCGGGCGACATCTCCGAGAGCCTGGCCAACTTCCAGGTCATCGTCGCCTTCAACCGCGTCGACTATCTGCGCGAGAAGTTCAGCGCCGCCAACGCGCGCAACTACCGCGCGGCGGTCAAGGCGGGGGTGTCGTCGGGCCTGTTCACGCCGCTCTACACCCTGGCGGGCAGCACGGGCTCGATCCTGGTGCTGGGCCTCGGGGTCTGGCTGATCGGCCGCCACGAGCTGACCGTCGGCCTCCTGATCGGCTACCTGCTGTACGTGACCGCCTTCTATAACCCGCTGCGCCAGCTGGCGACGGTGTGGTCCAGCCTGCAGATGGCGATGGCCGCGCTGGACCGGGTGTCGGAGGTGCTGAACCTCAAGACCGACCTCGTCCGGCTTCCCGACGCAGGCGGCCGGGGTCCCCAGGCGCTGCTGGCGTTCGAGGACGTGGGCTTCAGCTATCCGGGCGGCAAGCAGGTGCTGACCAAGGTCAGTTTCGCCCTGGACCCTGGCCGCACCTACGCCCTGGTGGGACCGACCGGCGGCGGCAAGACCACCACCGCCATGCTGATGGCCCGGCTGTACGATCCGTCCCAGGGCAGGGTCTATCTGGACGGCCGCGACATCCGCAGCTTCACCGCCGCGGAAAGGGCCGACAAGATCGGCTTCATCCTGCAGGAGCCCTTCCTGTTCAGCGGCACGGTGCGCGACAACATCGTCTACGGCCACGGCGAGCTTGGCGGGCTGAGCGACGAGGCTCTGGGCGAACGGATCGTGGCGCAGGGCCTGGAGGGCTTCGTCGCGCGCTTCCACGAGGGCCTCGCCACGCCGATCAAGAACGGCGGCGAGGGGCTGTCGCTGGGCCAGAAGCAGCTGGTCGCCTTCCTGCGCGCAGTGCTGCGCGAGCCGGAGATCCTGATCCTCGACGAGGCGACGGCCAACATCGACACGGTGACCGAGCAGCTGCTGGAAGAGGTGCTGGACAAGCTGCCGCGCGCCACCACCAAGGTGATCATCGCCCACCGCCTGAACACCATCCGCAACGCCGACGACATCTTCTTCGTCGGCGGCGGCGGCCTGACCGAGGCCGGCTCGATGGAGCACGCCATGGACATGCTGCTGAACGGCGATCGGGACACCTGAGGGCTAGAGGCGCCGCCCTGGAGGATCAGCTCCGCGTCCCGGACGGCTTGCTCATGTGCACGGCGATCGCGACGCCGAGATCCTCCTGGCGGTCGATGGCGTATCCGAGCCGGCGATAAAGCAGCACGTTCTCCTCGAACCGCTGGTTGGTGAGGAGCCGGATGCGCGGCCGGCCAAGATCCCGGGCGAGCTGTTCGGCATGGGCCAGCAGCCTCCGGCCGAGGCCCTGCCGCTGAAATCGGGGCGAGACGGCCACGTTCTCGATGAGCAGCGTATCGCCCTCGTCGACGGTTTCGATCACGCCGGCCAGCTCGCCGTCGACCAGCAGCAGATCGAGCCGGTGCTCCACCACCGCGCGGTCGTAGTCGGCGGTCATGGGCTTGGGCTCGCGGCCGATCCGCGGAACCCACTTGGCGTAGGCCTCGCGGACGAGCGCGCGGATGTCCTCGACGTCACTGGGCCGCGCCCGTCGCAGCAGGGTCAGCGCCAACGGAACGCTCAGGCGGGCGCCGGAGCGGCCGTCCCTACACGCCGGGCAGCTTGGGTCGGGGCGTTTCCGCCGCGATCTGGGCGGGGGTCGGAGGCGCCGTGTCCGCGGGGTTGGAGCCCTTGTGCTTGTCGGTGGCGGGCAGCGGCCCGCCGTTCGCGACGGCAAACCCGATCTTCTCGCCGGCGAACTCCGCATAGGCCACGTTGACGTTCATGTTGGCTCTGGCGAAGGGCGTGTTGCCGTACTCGAGGCCCTGCTTGATCTTGTGGTCGAGCAGAGGCGCGAACTCGGGGACCTTCTCCAGGTCGGCCACGGCGGCCGACGGCGGGTCGCCGCGGTCGTAGTGCAGGCGCGCGGCCTTGATCAGCGCCCGGTTGAAACGGGCGAAGCGCTCCAGGTGCGCCCAGGTGTTCACGTTGCCGTGCCCCTCGATGACGTACTGGACGCCCTTGCCCCTCAGGGCGGCGACCAGCTTGTCGATCTCGTCGGCGATGGCGGCCGCGCCGCCCGCGGGCAGGAACGGCGCCATGTCCCAGGCCATCACGTCGCCCATGCAGAGCACGTGCTGGGCAGGGAAGAAGACGAAGGTGTCGCCGTTCGTGTGGCCCCGGCCGAAGTGGTAGAGCCGGATCTCGTCCTGGCCCTTGCCGATCGTCATCGTGTCCTTGAAGGTCTCGGTCGGCAGGAGCTTGGGGCCGTAGCCCTTGTTGGCGAGGACCTCCTCCTTGGCGCCCTCGTTCATCACGATCTGGACGTTGGGATACTGGTCGCGGATGTAGTCGTTGCTGCCCAGGTGATCGGGGTGGCTGTGGGTGTTGATGATCAGCACGACCGGCTTGTCGGAGACCTTCTTCACCTCGCCCAGGATAGCCGGCCCGTTGCCCGGCATCTTGGTATCGACGAGGACGACCCCCGCCTTCTGCACGACGACGGTGGTGTTCCCGCCGCCGCCGAAGATCTTCCAGACGTTCCTGGTGACATGCTCGATGGGCTCGGGCGGCGGCAGCGGCGAGCGCATCGGCCGGGCCCCGGCGGGCGGCCTGGGCGGCGGGGCGCCCCCGCCGGGCGCGGGCGGCTGCTGGGCCGCCGCCGAAGCGGCCAGGCCGCCGGCGGCGAAGAGTGCAATGAGCGCGCTAACCTTCATGTCGTCCTCCCTCGAGTTCCTGCGCGATCCCGGGGCGCCGTGGCGCCGCCGGTCGCTTGATCTGTCCCGTCCCGGGCGCGCCCGGGACCGTCGTCATCAGGCCCCGACCAGCGGAGGCTTCACGAAGCCTGCTTGGCCGAAGCGGCCGGGGCCGCCGCCGTCGGCGCGGGCGCCGCCGCCTCGGCGGCCTTCTGCTGAGCCGCCGCCTTGTCCTTCTGGCGCTGCAGACGCGAGGTGACGATGTAGTTGCGAACCTGCTCGTCGCCTTCGTGGCAGGCGTATTCGAAGAACTTGTACTTCTCGTTGCGGGTCCAATCCACGCGCAGCGTGAAAGGCGCGGTCCAGTAGACCGGATCGGAGAAGGTCATCTCGTAGGTGATGTGGTTCTGGTCGATCGGCGTCAGCCGTTCGGTCACGTGGGCCTGCGGGCTCATCGGGATGGTGTTGCCGTAGGGCGCGCCCAGGGTGGCCATGTTCAGCGGCGAGGCGCCGGGCCGGATGTGGCCGGTCTCGATCACCAGGGTGTCGCCGTCCCAGTGGCCGCGGCTGACGCCCATCCAGTTGCTGACGCCCTCGGGCGCATCGGGCCGGCCGTCGAGCGGGATGATCCGCGCGTCATGGATCATCTCGAGGTTGATGACCACGTAGCCCGGCGCCTGCAGGACCTGCAGCCCGTTGTTGTAGCGGAACGGATACATCGAGGCGGGGAAGCCGCGGCTAATGCAGCGGTCCCAGCTGTCGAAGTCGGTCACCCAGTCGAAATACTGGTGCTTGGTGGTGTCCATCCAGCTGGAGCGGCCGAGGTCCTGCAGCTTCTTGCCCTCGGGGGTCAGCTCGGGAAGGCGGCCGTTCTTCGGATCCACCAGCATGGAGGTGCGATGGCTGGCGCCGGTCTCCTCGACCCAGTTGCCCATCCCGAGCTTGCCGGACTTGGTCTCCTTGGCGGGCGCGTCGCGCTGCTTCTCCATGGCGGCGTCGACGACCTTGGCCTCTTCGTCGGTCAGCCACACGCGGTCGCCCATGTACTCGGGACGCTGGACATACATCCCGCCGAAGGAGTCGGTCGGCCACATGCCGCGCAGGTCCGGGTCGCCCCACGCGGTCTTCTTGGGAACGTATTTGTGCGAGACCGGCGCCAGAACGTAGAGCTCGGGATGGTTGGCGCGCAGGGCCGCCTCGTCCTGCGGCGGCAGCTGCATGTAGCCCCCCCGGCGGGCCGCCGGCCGCGCCGCCGGCGGCTGGCCCGCGGCCGAGGCGCCGGCGCCGGCCTGGGCGTTCTGCTGCGCGTTGGCCTGGGCGAGGCCGACGGTGAGGCCCGCGGCCGCCGCCAACAGCGCGATCTTGCTGATCATCGATGACCTTCCCGTTTCCTCAGGAGGGCGCCCCCCGCCCCCTTACGACCTCTTGGCGGGGTCCGCCGGAGCGGCCGCCGGCGTGGCCTCGGCGACGGGCGTCGGAGCCGCCTTCTGGGCCGCCGCTTCCTTCGCCTTCTCGCGCTTGGCGTGATCGGCGATGATGTAGTTGTGAACCTGAACGTCGCCCTCGTGGCAGGCGTATTCGAAGAACTTGTATTTCTCGTTGCGGGTCCAATCCATCCGCAGCGTGAAGGGCGCGGTCCAGTAGACCGGGTCCGAATAGGTCATCTCATAGGTGATGGTGTTCGGGCCGATGGGCGTGAACCGCTCGGTCACATGGGCCTCAGGGCTCATCGGAATGGTGTTCCACGCCGGCGAGGGCCCGCCGATGGTGGCGGCGTTCAGCGGCGCGGCGCCGGGGCGGATGTGGTCGGTCTCGACCACCAGGGTGTTGCCTTCAAAGTGCCCGCGGCTGACGCCCATCCAATTGCTGACGCCTGCGGGCGCGTCCGGCCGGCCGTCCAGCGGGATGATGCGGGCATCGTGGATCATCTCCAGATTGATCACCACATAGCCCGGGGCCTGCAGGATCTGCACGCCGTTGTTGTAGCGGAACGGCAGCATGGAGGCGGGGAAGCCGCGGGTGATGCAGCGGTCCCAGCTGTCGAAGTCGGTCACCCAGTCGTAGGTCTGGCCGGGCACCCAACTCGAGCGTCCGATCTTCCGCAGCGCCTCGCCCGCCGGCGTGAGGGCCGGCAGGCGGCCGTTCCTGGGATCGACCACCATCGAGGTCTGCCGGCCCGCGCCCGTCTCCTCGACCCAGTTGCCCATGCCGAGCTTGCCGGCCTTGGTCTCCTTGGCCGGCGCCTCGCGCAGGCGCTCCATCTGGGCGTCGCGGGCCTTGAGCTCCTCCTGGCTCAGGAAGACGCGATCGCCCATGGTCGGCGGGCGCTGCAGGGGCAGGCCGCCGATGGAGTCGATCGGCCACATGCCGCGCAGGTCCGGATCGCCCCATTCGGTCTTCTTGGGCTGATACTTATGGGACACCGGCGGCAGGACGTAGAGCTCGGGATGGTCCCGCTGGAGCTCCTGCTCGTCCACCTTCGGGCCGGGGGGACCGAATTGAGCGCTGGCCACGGTCAGGCCGAGCGAGAGCCATGCCGCCGCGGCGAACAGAGCTATGGTGCGAGTCTTAGCCACTATTTTCCCCACATCCTGTGTGTCTCGAGGTCGATCGACCTTATTTCGTTCGCCCTTGCACGGCCGGTTCGTCGCTCGCCAGCGGCGGTCCCGCAAGCGGGCCGAGCGAATTCCCCCGCCAAGCGCCCTTATGTCACGGACGCTGCTGGGGCGCAGCCACCGCTGGAGCGGGCGGCGCCACGGGCGCGGAAGCCGGGGTCGGACCGGCGGCCTGCGCCTTCTCGGCGGCCGCGGCCTTCTCCTTCGCCCGCTTGACGTGATCGGCGATGATGTAGTTGCGAACCTGAACGTCGCCCTCGTGACAGGCGTATTCGAAGAACTTGTATTTCTCGTTGCGGGTCCAATCCATCCGCAGCGTGAAGGGCGCGGTCCAGATCACCGGGTCGGAATAGGTCATCTCATAGGTGATGTGGTTGGCGTCGATGGGCGTGAAGCGCTCGGTCACGTGGGCCTCAGGGCTCATCGGGATGGTGTTCCAGGCGGGCACGGGACCGCCGATGGTGGCGGCGTTCAGCGGCGCGGCGCCGGGCCGGATATGGTCGGTCTCCACCACCAGGGTATTGCCTTCAAAGTGCCCGCGGCTGACGCCCATCCAATTGCTGACGCCTGCGGGCGCGTCCGGCCGGCCGTCCAGCGGGATGATGCGGGCGTCGTGGATCATCTCCAGATTGATCACCACATAGCCCGGGGACTGCAGGATCTGCACGCCGTTGTTGTAGTGGAACGGCAGCATGGAGGCGGGGAAGCCGCGGGTGATGCAGCGGTCCCAGCTGTCGAAGTCGGTCACCCAGTCGAAGCTCTGGCCCCGCACCCAGCTAGAGCGGCCGAGGGCCTCCATCTTCTTGCCTTCGGCCGTCAGGGCCGGCAGGCGGCCGTCCCTGGGATCGACGACCATGTCGGTCTGCCGCCCCCCGGCGCCGGTCTCCTCGACCCAGTTGCCCATGCCGAGCTTGCCCGACTTGGTTTCCTTGGCCGGCGCCTCGCGCTGCCGTTCCATGGCCGCGTCACGGACCTTGAGCTCGGCTTCGGTGAGGAAGACGCGATCGCCCATGGCCGCCGGCCGCTGCAGCGGCAGGCCGCCGACCGAATCGACCGGCCACATGCCGCGCAGGTCCGGATCGCCCCATTCGGTCTTCTTGGGCTGATACTTATGGGACACCGGCGGCAGGACGTAGAGCTCGGGATGCTCCACGCGGAGCTTCGCTTCGTCCTGCGGCGGCAGGGCGCCCGGCCGGGCCGGGCGAGGCGCCTGGCCGGCCGGCGCCGCGGCGCCGGCTTGCGGCGGGGGGCCGTTCTCCTGGGCGAGGGCGAGGGCCGCCATGCTGACGCAGAGCGACGCCGCCGTGGCGAACAGAATGATATTGCGGGTCTTAGGCACTGATTTCCCCCACACCTTTGTGTGTCCTGAGGCCGCCAGGTTCGCCTCGGCCCATGTCTAGGAGCACGGGACGAGCGAATTCGGCCATGATTGTCACTGTCAAACATGCCAGCAGGGCGCGAGGGCCGCAAGCGGGCCTCGGCGATTCCGACAACGATCGGCGAACGGCGCTCGCCGGGTCACGCCGGCGCCGTCTGATTCACGTGCGAAGCTTAGTGACAGGGAGGCTGCGATTCACAATAGTCGGAGCCACTCGAGAAACGCTGAGCGGGGGGTGACGATGACCTTGGTTCGTGATCGGAAGGGAGGCTTGGACCTGGAGCGTGCGGCCAAGGGTCGCTGGAGCGCCCTGGGCCGAATGGGCGCGCTGATCGGTCCCGCCCTGGCGGGATGTCTGATCCTGGGCGCCGCGGCGCCGGCCTTCGCCCAGTTCGGCGGCGGCCCTTGCGAGCCGGCGGCCCTGCGCAAGCTCACCGCCCAGTACATCCAGGCCCAGACCACCGGCGACACCAGCGTCATCCCGATGGGCCTGTGGGTCGACTACAACCAGAACCTCGACGAATCGACGATGGCGACAGGCGTCATCTCGAAGCCCCAGAAGATCGACTTCACCCGGTCCATCTACGACGACCAGACCTGCATGTCCTTCACCGAGGTGATCATCACCGACCCGGCCCATCCCTACGTGCTGGGGGCCGTGCTCTCGGAGCGCGGGGGGCAGCTCGGCAGCATCGACATCCTGGTCACCGACAAGTCGAACGGCTGGCTGTTCAGCCCGGCCGGCACCCTGAAGTACGACAAGGCCGAGAACTGGGGCGTGATCCCCGAGGCCGAACGCGACAGCCGCCAGACCCTTATCGCGGCGGCGGACGCCTACCTCGACTACTTCAACGACAAGAAGGTGGTGGTTCCCTGGGGCAGTCCCTGCGAGCGGCTGGAGGGGGGCCTTTACACCGGCAAGGGCGGCCCGGGCGTCTCGGACCCCGCCGACAGCTGCAACGTCGGGGTGCCCAGCGGCGTGAAGATCGTCGATCGCCAGTACATCGTCGACCCGGAGATCGGGGCGGTGACGGTGGTCAACCATTTCGGGACCAACCAGGAGCCCGACTCCCACACCTTCCGCATCGAGCACGGCAAGATCCGCTACGTGCACACCATCACCGCCTGCAAGATCGCCAACTGCGGGCTGAAGCTGTCGCCGGATATCCCGGCCAAGCTGGCCGCGAACTGATCGCCGCGCCGCCGTCCGCCTCGCTGGGGCGGCCGACCTCGATCCGCCGTTCTGACCCGCGGCCGGACGTGCGGCCGCGGCCGGGACGCCGTTGTGATCGGCAATCCGGGATGCTAACCGTCCAACAGCTCCGCGCCCCGCACGGGATCTTGCGAGCGTGTGTGTCGAGCGGGCGTCGTCCAGCGCCGCCAGGAGCGCCCGCCATGCGCCGCCCAGGATCCCTGGCTTTGGCGCCGGGAGCGGGGGACAAATTTTTGAGACGCTGGCGTCGTATCGAGCGAGGCTCGTCGCGCCAACGTCCTGAGGGAGGAATGTCATGCCTTTGGTCAACATGAAGCCGGTGCTTCGGGAGGCGATGGCGAAAGGCTATGCGGTCGCGGCCTTCAACCTGCTCGATTTCTCCACCACCAAGGCCATGATCAAGGCCGCCGAGGAGCTGGAAGCGCCGGTGATCGTCCAGGTCTCGGCCAAGACCATCAAGTACTTCAGCCACAAGGAAGTGTTCAGCTGGGTCGCCACGGTGGCCGAGGACTCTCCCTCGCCCGTGGTGTTGCACCTGGACCACTGCAAGGACCTGGAGGTCATCAGGAAGTGCGCCGAGACCGGCTGGACCTCGGTGATGATCGACGCCTCCGATCAGCCCTTCGAGAAGAACCTGGAGCTCTCCAAGCGGGTCCAGGAGATCGCCGACAAGCACGGCTGCGGGCTCGAGGCCGAGCTCGGCCAGATCCTTGGCGTCGAGGACGACATGGTCGTCACCGAGGAAGAGGGCCAGCACCTCACCACGCCCGAGGACGCGGTCCGCTTCACCAGCCAGCTGGACCTCGCCGCCTTCGCCGCCGCGGTCGGCACCGCCCACGGCTATTACAAGGGCGAGCCCAAGGTGGCGTTCGACCTGATCAAGGAAATCAACAGCCAGACCCACGTGCCGATGGCGCTGCACGGCGGCACGGGGCTGGACGAGGACACCATCCGCCGCTGCATCGCCGGCGGCTGCGCCAAGATCAACATCTCGACCAACCTCAAGCACGTGTTCGTCGAGAGCTTCACGGGCTTCCACCGCGACAACCCCAAGGACTTCGAGCCCCTGCACCTGATCGACGCCCAGTACCAGGCGTGCAAGGCGCTGTTCAAATCCAAGATCGCGGAATTCGGCGGGACCGGTAAGGCCGCCGAAGTGCTGTCCAAGGCCGCCTGAGCTCAGCTCCTATCATGAAGGCATTGATCTTCGATTGCGACGGCGTGCTGGTCGACACCGAGCGCGACGGCCATCGCGTGGCGTTCAACCGCGCGTTCGAGGCCCTGGGCGTCGACGCGGACTGGAGCGTGCCGCTCTACGGCGAGCTTCTGCTCATCGGCGGCGGCAAGGAGCGCATGCGCCACTACTTCGACACCCACGGCTGGCCCGAGGGCCGCTCGGAGTCCAGGGACGAGCTGATCGCCGCGCTGCACAAGACCAAGACCGATTTCTTCACCGACATCATCGCCTCGGGCCAGCTGCCCCTGCGCCCCGGCATCTCGCGCATCGTCGACGAAGCGATCGCGGCCGGCGTTCGGCTGGGGGTGTGCACCACCTCCGCGCCGAAGGCGATCGACGGGGTGCTGGACCTTTTCGGGGCCGAGCGGAAGGCGAAGTTCGAGTTCGTCCACGCCGGCGACGTGGTCTCCAGGAAGAAGCCCGACCCGGAGATCTACGAGCTGGCCAAGCAGTCGCTGGGCTTGCCGGTCAACGAGTGCGTGGTGATCGAGGACAGCCGCAATGGCCTCCTCGCCGCCAGCGGCGCGGGCCTGCCCTGCCTGATCACCACCAGCGCCTACACCACCCAGGAAGACTTCACCGGAGCGGCGGCGGTGGTGCCCGAACTCGGCGATCCGCCGGACGTGCGCATCACCCTGGGCGATCTCGCCCAGCTTGCATCCAAGAGAGCCGCGTGATGGGCTCCGCCCGCGTCATTGGGAGAATTGGACGATGAGTGACATCACGCTCGGCGCCGTCGAGCGCACGATCAAGGCCACCTCGGCGACCGTCCTGAAGAACGAGCAGCACTTCTCGGACCTGGACGCCCTGGCTGGCGACGGCGATTTCGGCGCGTCGCTGGCCGCCGGCTTCCGCGTCATCCAGACCGACCTGCCGACCATCGACAAGAGCAACATCGGCGCCTTCCTGCTGAAGCTCAGCATGATCATCTCCAAGCACGTGGGCGGCTCGTCCGGCCCGCTTTGGGGCACGGCGTTCATGCGCGCCGGCATGCTCTGCAAGGACAAGATGACGATCACGCTGGAGGATCTGGAGAAGATCGTCCAGGCGGCCATCGACGGCATCCAGCAGCGCGGCGGCGCCCAGCCCGGCGACAAGACCCTGATCGACTCGCTGATCCCGGTGCGCGAGGCGATCGCGGCCCACGCCCATGGCGACGGCGACAACAACGCCGCGCTCCGGGACGCCACCCTCGCCGCCGAGGAGGCGGCCGAGAAGGCCAAGAGCTGGGTGGCCAAGCGGGGCCGTCAGCAGTTCACCGGCGACCGCTCCTCCGGCACGCCGGACCCCGGGATGGTGGCGGTGGCGACCATCCTGCGCGACCTCTGCACCGAATTCGGCGTCAGCCTGTCCCAGGTCAGCGCCTGACCAAAGCCGATAGAACCATAACCCAACCGATAGGGGGAAATACGAGTGAAGAAGTTCCTCAACGATCCGAACGACTTCGTCGCAGAGATGATCGAAGGCGTTCACCTGGCCAACCCGGGCAAGTTCAAATACGTGCCCGAATTCAACTTGCTCTACCGTTCCGACCGGCCTGACAACTCCAAGGTCTCGCTGGTCCAGGGATCGGGCTCCGGGCACGAGCCGGCCCACGTCATGGCCGTCGGGCCGGGCATGCTGGACGCCGCCTCGCCGGGCGCGGTGTTCGCCGCCCCCCCGGTCGACACCTGCCTGGCCTGCATCGAGGCCCTGAAGTCCGACGCCGGCGTGCTGGTGCTGATCAACAACTACCAGGGCGACCGGATGAGCTGGGACATGGCCATCGAGATGGCCCAGGCCCAGGGCATCAAGGTGGAGAAGTTCATCATCGCCGATGACGTCTCGGTGCCGAACTCGACCTATTCGATCGGCCGCCGCGGCGTGGCCGGCAACTTCTTCGTCATCAAGGCCTGCGGCGCGGCCGCCGAGCGGGGCGCCAGCCTCGAGGAGCTGCTGCGCATCGCCGACAAGGTGAACAGCCAGGTCCGCAGCATGGGCGTGGCCCTGACCTCCTGCGTGCCGCCGCTGAAGGGCGCCCAGCTGTTCGACATCGCCGAGGACGAGATGGAAGTCGGCATCGGCATCCATGGCGAGCCGGGCCGACGCCGCGACAAGCTCAAGGCCGCCGACGCCATCGTCGACGAGATGTTCGACGCCATCGCCTCGGACCTGCCGTTCAAGTCCGGCGACCGCATCGCGATGATGGTCAACGGCCTGGGCGGCACGCCGATCAGCGAGCTCTACCTGCTCTACCGCCGGGCGGCCCAGCGCGCCCAGAAGGCGGGCCTGACCGTGGTGCGCAACTATGTCGGCGAGTACTGCACCTCGCTGGAGATGGCCGGCGCCTCGCTGACCCTGCTGCGTCTGGACGCAGAACTGGAAGACCTGCTGGCCGCCCCGGCGGAGATCCCGATCCGGGTGTTCTGAGCCCCCTCGGCTTGTGACTTCGGACGGCCGGCGGCTCGCAGTCGCCGGCCGTTTGTCTTTCAGCCGTCCGCCGTCCGCCGCGGCGCGAAGGCCGCATGCACCCAGTAGAGCTCCGAGGCCGCGCTCCCCGCCGGCCCGGCGTAGCGGTCCAGGAGCTCGGTCATCTCGCGCGCGAGCTCGACGCGCTGCTGCGCGTCGAGCCGCACCACCCGCCACATTTCCTTCACGCGAGGCGGCCGGGCGCCCGGGGCC
>JANWHQ010000144.1 GCA_025450315.1 Caulobacteraceae bacterium | reverse complement strand
GAGGATTACTACGTTTTCAATAAGCTGGCCAAAGGGCTCGTCGGTACCAACAATATCGACACCAATTCGCGCCTCTGCATGTCCTCGGCGGTGGTCGCCCAGCAGCAGGCGTTCGGGGCCGACCTCGTGCCCGGCTGCTACGAGGACCTGGAGCTGGCCGAGCTGGTGGTGTTCGCCGGCCACAACGCCGCCTGGACCCATCCGGTGCTGGTCCGCCGCATGGAGCGGGCCCGCGCGCGCGGCCAGCGCTGGGTGGCGATCGATCCGCGCCGCACCGACACCGCCGAGATGGCCGACCTGCACCTTGCGCTGGCGCCCCAGACCGACGTGCGGCTGTGGAACGGTCTCGCCGCCTGGCTGATCGAGCGCGGGCTGTGCGACGAGGGCTTCCTGGCCGCCCATGCCTCGGGCCTGGCCGCCCTGAAAGGGGCGCTGGCCGCCGAGGACCAGTCGCCCGCCGCGGTCGCCGCCGACTGCGGGATCGCCGAGGCGGACCTTCTGGCCTTCTTCACGCTGTTCGCCGAAGCGCCCAGGACCGTCAGCCTGTTCTCCCAGGGCTCCAACCAGTCGGCCCAGGGGGTGGCCAAGGGGCTGGCGGTGATCAACGCCCACCTGCTCGCCGGCCGCATCGGCAAGCCCGGCGCCTGCCCCTTCTCGATCACCGGCCAGCCCAACGCCATGGGCGGGCGCGAGGTGGGCGGCCTGTCGAGCACCCTGGCGGCGCACATGGGCTTCGACGAGCCGTCCCGGGCGCGGGTCGGCCGCTTCTGGGGCTCGGACCGGATCGCGGCGCGGCCGGGGCTGAAGGCGGTGGACATGTTCGAAGCGGTCCGGGCCGGCCGTATCAAGGCCATCTGGATCATGGCCACCAACCCGGCGGTCAGCCTGCCCGACTCCGGCCGGGTGCGCGAGGCGCTGGCCGGCTGCCCCCTGGTGATCGTCTCCGACTGCATGGCGGCGACCGACACCATGGCGCTGGCGCAGGTGAGGCTGCCCGCCGAGGCCTGGGGCGAGAAGGACGGCACGGTCACCAACTCCGAGCGGCGCATTTCGCGCCAGCGGCCGGTCCTCGCCG
The DNA here is from genome assembly GCA_025450315.1 of Caulobacteraceae bacterium. GTDB lineage: Bacteria > Pseudomonadota > Alphaproteobacteria > Caulobacterales > Caulobacteraceae > JANWHQ01. The sequence continues at coordinate 12,899 of JANWHQ010000144.1, read as the reverse complement.
CGCCCGGCCAGGCGCGGGCCGATTGGCGCATCGTCGCCGAGGTGGGCGCGGCCATGGGGTTCGCCGACGCCTTCGGCTGGAAGACGCCGCGCGAGGTGTTCCGCGAGCATGCCCGCCTCACCGCCTACGAGAACCAGGCCCGGCCGCTGGACCTCGGGCCGCTGGTCGGCCTCACCACCGACGCCTACGAGGCGCTGGAGCCGGTGCAGTGGCCGGTGACGGCCGGGGGCGGGACCGCGCGCCTGTTCGCGGACGGCCGCTTCGCCACGCCGGACGGCCGGGCGCGGCTGGTTCCGGTGCGGCCCGAGGGCCCCGCCAGCGCCACCGACGGGGCCTTTCCCCTGGCGCTGAACACCGGGCGCCTGCGCGACCAGTGGCACACCATGACCCGCACGGGCCTGGCGCCCGAGCTCTGCCGCCATGCGCCCGAGCCGGTGCTCGACATCCATCCCGACGACGCGGCGGCGGCGGGCGTGGTCGAAGGCGCCCTGACCCGCATCGTGACTCCCCAGGGCGAGGCGGTGGCGGCCGCGCGGCTGACCGACCGCCAACGGCCGGGCGAGATCTTCCTGCCGATGCACTTCACCGACGCCTTCGCGCCGTCGGGCCGGGCCAACGCCCTGGTGGCCGCCCGGATCGATCCCCGGTCGGGCCAGCCGGAGTTCAAGCATTCCCCGGCGCGGGTGAGGCCCTACCGCGAGACCTGGCGCGGCTTCTTCCTGGCGCGGCGCGGACTGGGCCGTCCGGAGGGACTGGAGCTGATCTGGCGGCGCACGCCCATGGCCGACTGCCAGCTGCACCAGTTCGCCGGCCGCGGCGACGAGATCGAACGCGGGGTCCTGCGCGAGGCGCTGATGAAGTCCGCCAGGGGCGAGCTGCTGCGCCTGGAGGACGCCTCCAGCGGGCTGTTGCGCGAAGCCGAGCTGAACGCCGGGCGGCTGGAGCGCGTGCTGTTCGTCACCACCTCGGGGCGGCTGCCCTCGGCCGACTGGCTGGCGGCCCGCTTCGCCGATCCGGCCTTGGACGACGGGGCCAGGGCGGCTTTGCTGCACGGCCGCGCGCCCGGCGCCGTGGCCGACGAGGGGCCGCTGGTCTGCGCCTGCAACGCGGTCGGGGTCCGGCGGATCGCCGCCTCGATCGCCGAGGGCGCCCATGACGTGGAGGCGGTGGGAGCCGTGACCGGCGCGGGGACCGGCTGCGGCTCCTGCCGGCTCGAGATCGCCCGCCTGTTGAAAGAGGCCGCGCGCGAGGAGATCGCCCATGCCGCCTGAGACGGGACAGGTGCTTCTGGTCGGCGCCGGGCCGGGCGCGGCGGACCTCCTGACGGTCCGGGCCCTGCGCGCCATCGAGGGCGCGGGCGCCTTGCTCTACGACGCCCTGGTCGGCGAGGAGATCGTGGCCCTGGCCCCGCCTGGCTGCCTGCGGATCCAGGCCGGCAAGCGCGCCGGCCGCGCCAGCATGGGCCAGCAGACCATCAACCGCCTGATGCTGCGCCTGGCCCGGCGGGGGCTGACGGTGGTGCGGCTGAAGGGGGGCGATCCCTCGATCTTCGGCCGCTCGGGCGAGGAGGCGGCGTTCCTGCGCCGGCATGGGATCGAGGCCCAGGTCGTGCCCGGCGTCACGGCGGCCTGCGCCGCGGCGGCCCAGTTCGGCTTTCCCCTGACCCACCGGGGCGAGGCCCGGCGGCTGGTGCTGGCGACGGTGCGGACCGGCGACGGCGAGGTGACCGGCGGCGGCTGGCCGGCCCTGGCCGATCCCGAGGCCACGGTGGCGCTCTACATGGGCCGCGATTGCGCCGGGGAAGCCGCCCGCCGCCTGATCGCCGAGGGCCGCGCCCCGTCGACGCCGGCGATCGCCGTGGAGAACGCCAGCCGTCCGCAGGCCAGGCTGCTGAGCTCGCGGCTGGATCGGCTCGGCGCGGCGGTGGCGCACGCGGGGTTCACCGGGCCGGTCCTGCTGGTGATCGGCGAGGCGGCGGCCCGGGCTGCGGTCGGCGACGCCCGCCGGACGGACGGGCACCCGGACCGGTTGGAGCGGGCATCGGCCTGAGCCGTTCGGGCGGCGGCGATTGCGCCTTGTCAAGCAAGCTTGTCATCTGTAAAGTTCGCTTGTCATAGTGCGTCGCGAGGGGGAGCCGCCATGCTCAGATGGATCGCCGCAATCGCCCTGGCGGTTTCGGTCGCGGGCGCCTCGGCGCGGGCGGCCGAGCCGTTCCAGCCGACCCGCTTCACGGCCCAGGACGAGGGGTCAGGTCCAGACGTGATCCTGATCCCGGGCGTGGCCACCTCCCGCGCGGAGTTCGACGATCTGGCCCGGCGGCTCGGCGGCCGCTATCGCCTGCACCGGATCCAGGTGGCCGGCTTTGCGGGAGCGCCCGCCGCGGCGAACGGCCAGGGCCCGGTCGTCGATCCCCTGGTCGAGGAGCTCCACCGCTACATCGTCTCCCGGGGCCTCAGGCGCCCGGCGATCGTCGGCCATTCCCTGGGCGGGCTGATCGGACTGCTGCTCGCCGAACGCCATCCCGAGGACCTCGGCCGGCTGATGATCATCGACGCCCTGCCGTTCTATCCGGTGATCCTGTCCCCCTCGATCACCGTGGCGCAGGTCCAGCCCATGGCCGCCCGGCTGCGTGACGGCGTGATCGCGGCGACGCCGGCGCAGTTCGCCACCTCCGAGGCCCAGACGGCGCAGCGTCTGTCCAAGACCCCGGCCGGGCAGGCCCTGGTCGCGGGCTGGGGATCGACGTCCGATCAGGGCGTAGCCGCCCGGGCGACCTACGACGACATGACCACTGACGCCCGCCCCGGGCTCGCGTCCGTCCAGCTCCCGGTGACGGTGCTCTACGCCTTCGACGCCGCCATGGGGCCGCAGGCCGCGGTCGACGGGCTGTACCAGGGACAATATGCGGCCTTGCCGCACAAGACGCTGCAGCGGATCGACGGAAGCTTCCACTTCATCCCGCTCGACCAGCCCGCCGCCTTCGTCGCCGCCGTCCTGGCCTTCCTGCAGCCCCAGGCGTGAGGTTCGCCGGCGCTTGCCGCGCTGACGCACGCGGCCTAATTATTCATCCAAATGGGTGAATATAGCGAGCTCGACCATACTCTGGCCGCCATGGCCGATCCCACGCGGCGGGCGATCCTGGCGCGGCTGGCCGCCGGCGAGGCGCGGGTGACCGAGGTCGCCGCGCCGTTCGCGATCTCGCTGAACTCGGTCTCCAAGCACATCCGCATCCTGGAGCGGGCCGACCTGGTGCGCCGCCGCAAGCGCGGCCGCGAGCACCTGCTCAGCCTCAATCCCGCGCCGCTGGACGCCGCCGCCCGCTGGCTGGACGAGCAGCGCGCGCTCTGGACGTGGCGGCTGGGCGAACTGGACGAGATCCTGGAGGAGACCAGACCATGACCTCCGAGGCTCCGACCACCCTGGTGGTGACTCACCGCTACTCGGTTGCGGCGGAGCGGGTGTTCGACGCCTTCCTGGACGTGACGATCGCCCCGCGGTTCCTGTTCGCCACTCAGGCGGGCGAGATGATCCAGGCCGAGCTCGATCCGCGCGTCGGCGGCCGGTTCGTCTTCGTCGACCGCCGGCCGGGCATGGGCGACGTGCGCCACGTCGGCGAATATCTGGAAATCGACCGGCCCCGGCGGCTGGCGTTCAGCTTCGGCGTGCCGCAGTTCGATCCCGGCATGACCACGGTGCGGATCGACATCCGCCCGGACGGGGAGGGGTGCGAGCTGACCCTCACCCACGAGGGCGTGCCGCCCGACTACGCCGAGCGCAGCACCGACGGCTGGCGGCGCATCCTGGCGGGGCTGGAGCCGGCGCTGGAGGGCGTCAAGGCCGCCGGCTGGCGCCAGACTGGAACTCATCACGGGTGAGACAAGTCACGGTCGCGGTCGCCGCAAGGCGACCTTCCGACAAGTGGACGTTCCGAAGGTCTGAGAAGGGTGGGGTTGCGGTCGCCGGTTGACCTCCGGGGATGAGACGTTCAACGACCTGCAACTCCTCGCAGCAGGCAGCAGAGTCCATCGTCGTGCCCGCTACCGGTCGTCCTGGCGTCCCGGCGTGAGCGCGAACGTGACCTTGTTTCCGGTGTAGGGATCACGATCGAGCCACGTCTCGCCGGGAGTCTTGCCCACACCAAGATTGCAGAAGCGATTGAAGCCGGGAGACTGCGTGCAAATCCGGTCACCCTCGACTGTCCAGGAACCTCGGAACACCTGGCCCCGGACGCGGTCGTGGTAAGTGTGGTCCGGCTCGAAAAATCGGAGGCCCCGATAGTCCTGAACCGCAATACGGAGCGTGTTGCCGTAGAAGCCTGCCAGCGGGTCAGGTTCCGACGGAGCATTCGCGTCCGGCTGCGCAAGGCAAGGCGATGCGCATGCCAACGCCACGCCCGAGAGCACCGAGATCAGTTTCCAGGTCATCAGCCCACCCTCGTGTGCTCGCCGCTGAGCGCAGTCCGCGCCTTCGGCAGCCAAAACATCTCGATTGTTGCGCCCGACGGACCCGACTAGCAAGCCAGGGAGCAAACGTTCCCAGGGTCCGCCATGGGTCGCACTCGGTCTTGATCGCGTCGCCACGAAGCGGACCCTGGTCGACTTGTGAGTCCGCGACCTAGGAACCCCGTTCGACCGGGCAGCAGTTCGCCGAGCCCGGGTCTGGGGGCGGCGCCCACTGGGGCAAGCTGGCGGGGCCGGCGTAGATGAAGGTTCCCGGGATCATCCGGCCCAGCACATAGGGATAGTCCTCGCCCGAGAAGGCGAAGCAGCCGTCGCTGCGGCCTGTCTGGCCGTGGCCGTCGGCCCCCACGTGCGCCGAGATCCAGGCCTGGCTCGCATAGTTCTGGCCGTCGGCGCGGTTGGCCTGATGGATCACGATGCAGCGGCAGCGGGCGTTGGAATCGGTCGGGTCCAGCCCGTCGAGCCGCACCGCGCGCGAGAGGTGGGCCGGGCTGTCGTAAGGCTCCCCCGTGACATAGGCCCCGGTCGAGCTGGCCAGTGAGCCCGCCACGTTGGAGGCCCGCACGGCCCGGCCGGTCTGGTCGGGGTCGGAACCCTTGCCGTGGGTGGTTATGAGGTTGCGCACCGAGCCGTCGCGCAGGTTCAGCACATAGAAGCGCGGCTCGTCGCTGTGGCGGCCGAGGTCGACCACGGCGATGCGCCGAAGGTTGGCGACCTCGTGGCGATGGGCCCTCAGGCTCCGCAGCGCCGCGCGCAGCAGCGGCCGCGGGATCAGGCCGTGGCGGTCGAGCCTGACCCCATGGCGCCAGACCGGCGCCGGGCGCCAATGGGCCTGGGCGGCCGGGGCGGCGGCCAGCAGCAGGATCAGGGCGGGGAGGGCGGCGCGCATGGGCCGATCATCGGCGCGCGGCGGGGGCGGGGTCCAGATGGCCGCGCACCCGTTCGAACACCGCCTCGAACATCTGCGGCGTCAGCCGGCCGGTATTGGTGTTGAGCCGCGAGCAGTGGTAGCTGCTGAACAGGCGATAGGGGCCCGCGTCGAACTCCTGGCCGTGGCCGGCGGGCGCGGCCGAGCCCTTCAGGCCCAGGGCCTTCAGCACGTTGCGGCGCGAGACGTCGCCCAGGGTGACGATGGCCTTCAGGCGGGGCAGGGCGGCGATCCGCGCGGCCAGGAACGGGCGGCAGCTCGCCTCCTCGGCGGGCTCGGGCTTGTTGCCGGGCGGGGCGCAGCGCACTGCGTTGGTGATCATGCAGTCCACCAGCCTCAGCCCGTCGTCGGGCCGCGCCTCGTAGCGCCCCTCTGCGAAGCCCAGCTTGATCAGGGTGCCGTAGAGCAGCACCCCCGCGTAATCGCCGGTGAAGGGCCGTCCGGTGCGGTTGGCGCCGCTGCGCCCCGGCGCCAGGCCCACGATCAGGACCCGCGCCTCGGGATCGCCGAACGAGGGCGCCGGGCCGTTGAACCAGGTCGGCTCCTTGAGCTGGTTCTCCCGCCGATAGGCGACCAGGCGGGGACAGAGCGGGCAGTCGCGCGGCGGCTCGGCGGCCGCCGCCCGGTCAGACGGGCTCATCCAGCGCCGGCTCGCGGTCGGCGGGATCGCCCTGGATGAAGCGGGGCAGGCTGGAGCCGGCCTGGCGCGGCCGGCCGACGATCGTGGCCAGGTCCGCGAGATCCACGAACTGGTCGCACTGGCGGCGCAGGTCGTCCGACGCCATCGGCGGCTGGGACTTCACCGTCGACACCACCGTCACCCTGACGCCCCTGGCCTGGATCGCCTCCACCAGCCGGCGGAAGTCGCCGTCGCCGGAGAACAGCACCAGATGGTCGGCGTGCTCGGCCATGGCCAGCATGTCCACCGCGATCTCGATGTCCATGTCGCCCCGGAAGCGGCGGCGGCCGGCGGCGTCGGTGTATTCCCTGGCCGGCTTGGTCACCACGGTGAAGCCGTTGTAGTCGAGCCAGTCGACCAGCGGCCGGATCGGCGAATAGTCCTGATCGTCGACCAGGGCGGTGTAGTAGTAGGCGCGGATGAGCACGCCCCGCTTGCGGAACTCGTCGAGCAGCTTCTTGTAGTCTATGTCGATCGAGAGGCCGCGGGCGGCCGAGTAGAGATTTGCGCCATCAATGAATAAAGCAATCTTGTCAGTGGGATAAAACGTCATCCTAACCTCAGGAATGAAATAGCGGCGTTATGAATACGGACGAAGCGGTGATCGTCGCCCTGGGCGGCAATCTGGCCTTGGAGGGCCAGGCTGTGCAAGCGGTGTTGGAGCTGGCGGCGGGGCGTCTCGCGGCGGTCGGGCTGAAGCCCGTCCGGCGGTCTGGATGGTGGCGCTCGGCCGCCTGGCCCGACCCGACCCAGCCGGCCTATCTGAACGCGGTGGCCTGGGTCGAGACGGCGCTGGAGCCGCGGGCGGTGCTGGACGCGCTGCTCGGGATCGAGACCGCCTTCGGCCGCCGCCGGTCGGTCCCCAATGCGCCGAGGACCCTGGACCTGGACCTGATCGCCTACGGCCGGCGGGTCGTCGACGAGCCGGGCCTGGTGCTGCCCCATCCGCGCGCCGCCGACCGGCTGTTCGTCATGGGCCCGCTGGCCCAGATCGCTCCGGATTGGCGCCATCCCGTGACCGGCGAGACGGCGGCGGACCTGGCCGCCGGCGCCACGGTGGGGACCGACGCGACCCCGATCTGAGACGTTGTGCGGCGCCGTACGGCTGTTGCTTCGCGGGGCGGGCTCCTATATCCTCGCAGGTTCAGCATCATCCGAGGTTTTCATGGCTCGCGTCACCGTCGAGGACTGCGTCGAGAAGGTCCCCAACCGCTTTGGCCTGGTCCTGTTCGCCGCCCACCGCGCCCGGGGGATCTCCTCCGGCTCGCAGCTGCTGGTCGACCGCGACAACGACAAGAACCCGGTGGTGGCGCTGCGCGAGATCGCCGACGACGTGCTGGTGCCCGACGAACTGCGCGAGGGCCTGATCGCCAGCCTGCAGCGCGTCGACGAGCGCTCGGAAGCCGAGGAAGAGGCCGAGACCCTGGCGCTGCTGGCCGATCCTCAGCACATGCACATGAGCGAGCAGGAACTGGTGCGCGCCCTGCAGAGCGACCGCGACGGTGGTCAGGAGGAGCGCTACTGAGCCCCCCGGGCGCAGAACCGCTTAACATCCAGGCGGACCCGCACGCCGCCACAGCGATCGGGCCGGAGGGCGCTCTCGGGCCGCCGCCGGCCGCCATCGCCGACCCCGACGTCGAGTCGTCCCCGCCGGCGCGCCGCGCCAAGTCGCCGCCGCGCTTCCTTCGCCAGTACGAGCTGATCGAGCGGGTCAAGAGCTACGACCCCACCGCCGACGAGGCGCTGATCAACCGCGCCTACGTCTACGCCATGCGCATGCACGGCTCGCAGACCCGGGCCTCGGGCGACCCCTATTACGCCCACCCGATCGAGGTGGCCGGCATCCTCACCGAATACCGGCTGGACACCGCGACCATCGTCACCGGGCTGCTGCATGACGTGATCGAGGACACCCCGGTCACCCGCGCCGAGATCTCCGAGCTGTTCAGCCCCGAGATCGCCGAGCTGGTCGAGGGCGTCACCAAGCTCTCCAAGCTGGAGCTGAACTCCGAGCACACCAAGCAGGCCGAGAACCTGCGCAAGTTCATCCTGGCCATCTCGCGCGACGTGCGGGTGCTGATGGTCAAGCTGGCCGACCGCCTGCACAACATGCGCACGCTGCAGTTCATCAAGAGCGCCGCCAAGCGCGAGCGCATCGCCCGCGAGACCCTGGACATCTACGCCCCGCTGGCCCGCTCGATCGGCTGCCACCGGATCTGCTCGGAGCTGGAGGAGCTGGCCTTCGAGCACTTGAACCCCGACGCCCGGGACGCCATCGTCCGGCGCCTGGAGGCGCTGCGCGCGGCCCAGAGCTCGGCGGTGGCGGTGGTCTCGGGGGAAATCTCCTCGCAGCTGGAGGCCGCCGGCGTGCCGGCCCGGGTGTTCGGGCGCGAGAAGCATCCCTATTCGATCTGGCGCAAGCTGCAGCGCAAGTCGATCGGCTTCTCGCAGCTCTCCGACATCTACGCCTTCCGGGTGATCGTGGACTCCGAGGACGACTGCTACCGGGCGCTGGGCGTCATCCATCGCGAATGGCCATTCGTGCCCGAGCGGTTCAAGGACTTCATCTCCACCCCCAAGCGCAACAACTACCGCTCGCTGCACACCACCGTGGTCGGTCCGCGCGGCATGCGCATCGAGATGCAGATCCGCACCGAGGCCATGGACCGCATCGCCGAGGAGGGGGTGGCGGCCCACTGGCGCTACAAGGACGAGAGCTACGGCTTCGACGCCGAGGCGGCCGAGGCGGACGGCGGCCGCGATCCCCTGAACAACCTTCGCCAGCTGGTCCAGCTGCTCGAGCACGGCGGGGACGTGGACGAGCTGGTCGAGCACGCCAAGCTGGAGATGTTCCTCGACCAGGCCTTCGTGTTCACTCCCAAGGGCGAGCTGATCAGTCTGCCCCGAGGCGCCATGCCGCTGGACTTCGCCTATGCCGTGCACACCTCGATCGGCGACAGCGCGGTGGGCGCCAAGATCAACGGCGAGCTGAAGCCGCTGCGGACCACCCTGCAGAACGGCGACGTGGTGGAGATCATCCGCGGCGCCCAGGGCTCGGCGCCCCAGGACTGGCAGTCGCTGACCATCACCGGCCGCGCCCGCTCGGCGATCCGCCGGCGGCTGCGCCAGGCCGAGCGCGAGGAGTTCGCGCGCATCGGCAAGGTCTCGATCGAACAGGCGTTCCAGCGGGCCAGCCGCTCGATGGCCGACATCTCCCTGCGCCCGGCGCTCGAGCGCTGGGGCCTGGCCAGCGAGGAGGAGCTGCAGGACGCGGTCGGCCGGGGCCGGATCCAGCCCGCCGAGGTGGTGGAGGCGGTGTTCCCCGGCCTGAAGGATTCCGAACGCGCGGCGGCCTCGGCGCGGCGCAAGATCGAGGACGGCAAGGGCGCCCGGCTCTATGTGCGCGGCGGCGGCCTGACGCCCGGCGTCTCGATGCACTTCGCCGAATGCTGCAGCCCGGTGCCCGGCGACCGCATCGTCGGCATCCTGCAGCCCGACAACGCCCTGACCGTGCACACCATCGACTGCACCCGGCTGGCCGCCTTCGAGGACCGGGAGGAGCTCTGGCGCGACCTGCACTGGACCGCCGAGGCCGAGCGCCACACCCTGTCCCAGACCCGGCTCAGCGCCACCATCCGCGACGCCCCGGGCGTGCTCGGCCAGGCCTGCACCATCATCGGCGACGCCGGCGGCAACATCGTCAATCTGAACATGCACCACCGGCAGGCCGACTTCTTCGTGGTCGACATCGACCTGGAGGTGGTCGACGCCCGCCACCTGACCCACATCGCCGCCGCGCTCCGGGCCTGCCCCTCGGTGGAGACGGTCGACCGGGCGCGAGGCTAGCGCCGTTCCCCCCTTGGGGGCTGCCATGTTGAACCGGATCGGCCGATGGTAGAGCCTGATCCGCTGGGCGGACAGGCGATGCGATGCGGTATCTCGGGTTGATCCTGGCGGGCGTGCTGGCGGCCGGCGCCGCCTGGGCCGACACGCCCGATCTGGGACGGCCGGGCGCGGCCCCCAAGCCCACGCCGCTCCCCAGCGCCCCGGCCAGCGTCTGGGTCCCGAAAGAGGGCTGGAGCGTCGAACATCTCCAGTCGGGCCTGGTCTGCGAGCGGCAGGTCTATGGCTTCCGCCGCGTGGACGTGCGCGTCTTCGACGGCTTCGGCCTCGACGTGGCCTGCGGCTACGGCGACGGAAAGACTGCGCTGACCCTCTACGTCACCCGCGCGTCGCCCGGCTACGCCCTGGCCATGGGCTACGCCCTGGCGAAGGACGCGATCGCCAAGAACAGCCCCCAGCGGCGCCCGACGCTGATCTCCGACGGGCAGGTGGAGTCCGGCGGGCTCGAGTGGTCCCGGGCGATCTATGGCGAGGACGAGGGGCTGCACTCCGCGCTCTGGCTGACCATGCTGTCGGAAGGCTGGGTGCTGGAATACCGCGCCACCTATCCGGCCGACCGCGAGGGCGCCGCCGAGGCCGCCCTGGCCCGGCTGACCCAGATGGTCCTCGACTCCGCGGGCCGCCGGCTGGACCTGTGCCGGCGCCGTCCGCCCCCGGCGCGGGCGGGCGCGCCGCTCGCCGACCTCGACGCCGCCCGCAAGCTGGCCATGGCCAGCAGCCTGCTGGGGGTCCTGAAGCAGGGCCCGGACGCCCGGCCCGCGCCCGCCGCCTGGTGTCCGGAGGCGCCGGTTCCGCAAGGCGCCCTGCCGCTCCTGTTCTGGCGGGGCGTGGACAAGGACGGCGGCGACGCCCGGGTCGACAAGGTCACGGCCATGACCATGGCGCCGCCGCCCACGATCGAGCTGGCGCCCAGCCGCCTGCCGGCGGCCCAGCCGCAGGGCGTCGGCGGCCCGCCCGTCCCGGACCGCTGGATGGCCTTCCAGACCCGGGTCGAGCGCACCCTGATCTTCGGCTATTTCGACGGCCGGCCCGAGCCGCAGGCGGCCGCCGCCCTGGCCGCCCAGGCGCTGCAGGGCAAGGTCGGGGCGCTCGGCGCCTACGATCCGGAGACCCGCAGCATCGACCTATCCGCGCCGAAAGCGGCGAAACCCTAGGCTCTCGGATACGGGGGACACGATACCCGTCGCCTGCGCCCTCCATGACCGCGGGTCAGGCTGCAGGGGAGGTAACCCCCGGGGTGAGCGCTCATGAGGACTCGTGACTCTTCGCTGACCTTCGCAACGTCGGTTTTCAGGCCCGCCTGACTTTTAGTCTCGCTCCCCAGGTTTAGGCGGCCATGGGTCACGACAGCAAAGCGCCCCAATGCGGTCGGCCAGGAGGGTGAGATCCTCGAGAGCTACGTCACAAAGACGAGGGACAAGAAGATCGGAGACGAGTTGCGACTGAACTGACAGCACCGTCCGCCACGCTCGCCGGGAGGCGATCTTCTCGCGCCAGCGCAGCACCGGATCCGGCAGGTCGCCGTCGCGTTGCGGGTGTGGGGATTGGCTTCGGCGCTTATCTGCTGACCGCAATGCTGGCTTGCAGATCCGTTGGACGAACAATCGGCAACGGAGGCTTGTTCACCACCAGTTTGACCCAGAGGGCGTCCCCGCCCCTGAAATAGGACGTCTGGCTCGCCTTGCGCAATGCGTCCATGCTGGCCTGTTCCGTTCCGGAAGCCGCGTTGGTGAAGCCCGGCAGTTCGAATATGACCCATGAGCCCAGGTCCATTTCGGCCAGACTGAGAGTGACTTTCGGCCTTTCGGTCTTGACCTGGATCTCGGTGCCGGCGCGCACGGTGCTCTCGTCGCCCGTGATGTGAAATTCCTTGCCATTGCGAACGAGCGCGATGGGCGCCTCCGGAGCACGACGAGCGAACAGAGCGGCGCGGGCGGCCTTGGCGGCGGGTGTGTCTGGAGCATCTGGCCCGAGCGAAGAGAGCAACGCGAACCGAGCGGTCCGACTTTCGAGATCGACACCGCCTGGAAGTTCTCCTCTGCTGTCCGAGAGATTCAGGCGCCCGACATCCCCCGTGCACACAGAGGCGTTCCAGGTGGGAAGAATCACACAGCTATCGTCAGTGACGACGCTGTCGTTCTCGCCATCGTTGAGCATGATGTGGGAATCGGGGATGCCGGTCACCGACCCGTCCAGGTCGTGGATCGACAGGGTCCGGTAGCCCCTGCCGCCCCGGTTGTCATTGTCGAACCTGGGATCGATTTTCGGGAAATAGACCGGCTTGGCAATGACGAATTTCGCACCGCTGATGGTGCTTCCGGTACTGACCCCTGCGCTCGTGTACAGGAGGAAGGACAGCGCTCCCGTCTTCCGCCTGGCGTTGTCCTGGAAATTCACGAAGGTCGTGTTCACCACATCATCGCGGTAGTCATAATATTCGTAGCCGCGGATGGGGAAATCCGGGATCCGCGTCTTGGGCAGGCTGCGGCCGTAGGCGATTTCCTCCGGCGTCGTGGGATTGCCGATATTGTCGGTCTCGCCCACGATCAGCGAATTGACCAGCCGTGACTTGAACCGTTCGCTGCCGATGTCGCCGGCGGCCTGCGTCATGCCAATGGCGTTGTCGGCGAGTTTCAGGTCGCTGTAGACGAAGAGATCGCCCCGGCCCCAGAGACCGCCATTGCGGTTCTTGTAGCTGGTCAAGCTCTGGAAATGCGTCTCCACCGCTTCGCTATCCAGGTCAGCGGGATTTGCCAGCGGCAGGAACGGGATGGTGGCCAGACCGAAGGTGTTATCCTGGTAGATGTTCCGGTCGAACATGAACCCGTCGAAGTTGGAATGGGCCACGTTGCCTCTGAATGCGCGCAGCGGCGTCCGGCGCGGCCAGATGGTCTTGCTGACTTCCGAATCCTTGAAGGCGCCTTGGGGG
>JANWHQ010000143.1 GCA_025450315.1 Caulobacteraceae bacterium | reverse complement strand
GTGCAGGCCGGGCTGAAGCGACGGCACAAGGGCCTGCTCTGGGGCGTCTATGTGCGGCCCGCCTGGCGCGGCCGGGGCTTCGCCAAGGCTCTGGTCGAGCGCGTGATCGGCCACGCCCGCGGCCAGGTCGCCTTGCTCCAGGCCAGCGTGACGGTGGGCGCCGACGCCGCCCGCCGCGCCTATCTGGCGCTCGGATTTCGGCCGTATGGTCTGGAGCCGGCGGCCCTCAGGGTGGACGGCGTCGACTTTGACGAAGAGCTGCTGTGGATCGACTTCCGGTCCGCCGCCTTGCCCGCGCCCGGCATATCCGATAGGCGCGCGCCATGAGCCAGACCGATACCCCGGGCGCCGCCGAGTTCCGCCCCGAGGCCCGCGCCCCGCGCGGCTTCGCCGACAAGCGCGCCCGCGACCTGGCCGCCGAGCGCCGGATCCTGCAGGCGGTCTCGGCAGTCTACGAGCGCTGGGGCTTCGAGGCGCTGGAGACCGGGGCGTTCGAATTCGCCGATGCGCTCGGCAAGTTCCTGCCCGACTCCGACCGTCCCAACGAGGGCGTCTTCGCCCTGCAGGACGACGACGAGCAGTGGATGGCGTTGCGCTACGACCTGACCGCGCCCCTGGCCCGCTTCGCCGCCCAGACCTGGGAGACCCTGCCCAAGCCGTTCCGGCGCTACGCCTTCGGCACGGTCTGGCGCAACGAGAAGCCCGGGCCCGGACGCTTCCGCGAGTTCGTCCAGTGCGACGCCGACACGGTGGGCTCGGCCCGGCCCCAGGCGGACGCCGAGATGGTGGCCATGGCCGCCGCGGGTTTCGAAGCCGCCGGCCTGCCCCGCGGCGCCTATGTGCTGAGGATCAACAACCGCAAGCTGCTGGACGGGCTGATGGCCGAGGCCGGGATCGCCGACCCGCGCCAGAAGCTCGTGGCCCTGCGCGCCATCGACAAGCTGGACCGGCTGGGCTGGGACGGGGTCGAGGACCTCTTGGGCGAGGGGCGGATGGACGAATCCGGCGCCTACACCAAGGGCGCGGGCCTGGACGTGGCCGCCCGCGAGGCGATCGGCGAGTTCATCGACATCTCCACGCGCGAGACCGGCGTCCTGCAGGCCCTGGCCCGGCTGAAGCTGGGCGCGCTGGGCGAGGAGGGCCTGCGCGAACTGGAGCTGATCGAGGACGCCCTGGAGGGCATGGGCGTGGCGGCCGAGCAGGCCCGCTTCGATCCGGCCGTGGTGCGCGGGCTCGAGTACTACACCGGCCCGGTGTTCGAGGCCGAGCTGCTGCTGGAGACCACCGGCGACAAGGGCGAGCCGATCCGTTTCGGCTCGGTGGGCGGCGGCGGTCGCTACGACGACCTGGTGGCCCGGTTCACCGGCGAGAGGACGCCCGCCACCGGCTTTTCCTTCGGCGTCTCGCGCCTGGCGGCGGCGCTCAAGGCGGCCGGCCGCGATCCAGCCGGCGCCGCGCGGGGCCCGGTGGTGGTGATCGCCTTCGACCAGGCCCGCATGGCCGACTATTTCGCCATCGCCGCCGAGCTGCGCGGCGCGGGGGTGCCGGCCGAGGTTTATCTCGGCCAGTCGGGCATGAAGGCCCAGATGAAATACGCCGACCGTCGCCTGTCGCCGGCCGCGGTGATCGTCGGCGAGGACGAGCTGGCCGCCGGCACGGTCACCATCAAGGATCTCGACCTCGGCCGCGAGCTGGCCCGGGGCGTCGCCGACAACAGCGCCTGGCGGGCCGAGCGACCCGGCCAGGTCACCGTCGCCCGGGCCGAGCTGGTCAGGGTGGTGCGCTCCATCATGGAGGCCCAGGGGTGATCAACCTCGAAGCCCAGGTCCCCGAACGGGCGCTGGCCGCCATGCGCGCGCCGTTCCTCGAGCAGGGCGCCACGCCCATCGAGACGCCGGTGCTGCAGCCCCTGGCGCTGGTGCTCGACCTGGCCGGCGAGGCCATGCGGCCGCGTCTGTTCGTGGTCCAGGCCGACGGCATCGACGAGGCCTGCCTGAGGCCCGACTTCACCATCCCGGTGGCCCGCGCCCACATCGAGAGCGGCGCCAGGTCCGGCCGCTACCTCTACGAGGGCAAGGCCTTCCGGGTCGCGCCCCAGGGCTCGGGCCGGGCCGAGGAGTTCCTGCAGATCGGGGTCGAAAGCTTCGGCCAGGGCGATGCGGCCGCCGCCGACGCGGCCATGGCGGGCGTGGCCTGGCGCGCGGGCGCCGCCGGGGGGCGCGGGGACCTCACCTTGGAGATGGGCGACACCTCCCTGTTCTCCCTGTTCCTGCAGGCGCTGCGCCTTCCCAAGCCGCTGGTGACGCGCCTGACCCAGGCGTTCCGCCGGCCCCGCAGCCTGCTGGCCGAGCTCGAGCGGGCCCAGGCGGCCGCGCCCCAGCCGGCCCAGTCCAGCCGCCTGGCGGGCCTGATCGCCGGCCTGCCGGAGGCCGACGCGGCCAAGGCCCTGGAAGAACTCTGGAGCCTGGCTGGGGTGCAGCCGGTGGGCGGCCGCGCGCCCTCCGAGATCGTCCATCGCCTGGCCGAGCAGGCCGAGGCCGCCAAGGCGCCGGCCCTGGGCGGCGCCGACGCCGCCAGGATCGGCGACTTCCTGGCCGTCTCCGACCGTCCGGCCAAGGCGCTGGCGGCCATCGGCAGGCTGGCCAGGGGCCCCGGCCTGGACGCGGCGCTGGACGCCTGGTCGGCCCGCCTGGCCGCCATGACCCGGGCCGGGGCGCCGGAGGCGCGGATGCGCCTGTCGCCCGCCTTCGGCCGCTCGTTCGGCTATTACGACGGCTTCCTGTTCGAGGTGCGATCGGCCGCGCTCGACGCCGAGCGTCCGGTCTCCGCCGGCGGCCGCTACGACAGCCTGGTGACCCGGCTGGGGGCCCGCGCCCGCACCGGCGCGGTCGGCTGCATGGTCCGCCCCTGGCGCGCCTGGTCGGAGGGCGAACGATGAGCGGATCGGGCATGACCGGGCGCCTCTCGCTGGGCCTGCCCTCCAAGGGGCGGCTGAAGGAACAGTGCGAAGGCTGGCTCTCCGACTGCGGCCTCGGGCTGGAAATCGCCGGCGGCTCGCGCGGCTACCAGGCCCAGCTGACGGGGCTGACCGGCGTGGACGCGCCCCTGCTCTCGTCCTCGGACATCGCCGCCGGCCTGGACGCCGGCGACCTGCACCTGGGCGTGGTGGGCGAGGACCTGCTGCGCGAGCGGGGCGGGGAGCTCGAGAACCGGGTGCTGCTGCTGCGGCCGCTGGGCTTCGGGCGCGCCGACCTGGTGGTGGCCGCGCCCCAGAGCTGGATCGACGTGCAGACCATGGCCGACGTCGATCAGGTGGCCATCACCTATCTGGCCCGCACCGGCCGCCGGCTCAGGGTGGCGACCAAGTACGGCGTGCTGACCCGGGCCTTCTTCGCCCGCCACGGCGTCTCGGACTACCGCATCGTGGACTCCTCGGGCGCCACCGAGGGCGCGCCGGCGGCGGGGGCGGCCGAGCTGATCGTCGACATCTCCACCACCGGCGCCACCCTGGCGGCCAACGGGCTGCGGCCCCTGGCCGACGGCCTGATCCTGAAGAGCCAGGCTCAGCTCGCCGCCAGCCTGAAGGCGCCCTGGAGCCAAGAGGGCCTGGAGCTCGCCCGCCGTTTCCTCCGCATCGTCGAGGCCCGGGCGCGGGCGCGCCGGCTCGCCATCCTGACCTGGCCGGCCGAGCAGGACGCCGCCGCCGAGGCCGCGACGGCCGCCGCCGTGGCCCGCGGCGCCTCGCGCCGGCAGAGCGGGGTGCTGGTGGGGGCCCCGGATCTGTTCGAGACCGCCGAATCGCTGGCCGCCGCCGGGGTGGGGCCGGTCTCGGTGGCGCGGCCGGACTACGTATTCCACGCCGATTGCCCGGCGATCGATCAACTTCAGGTGCGCCTGGGTCTGTGACCACGCTGCATCAGTTTGACGCAGGACGGGCCCGCGCTGCCTCGCTTCGTTGACACGGCGCGTGAGTTCTCATTCATTTCCCTTGTGAAATCCAGCGACTGGCCAAGGCGCGGGTTTCCGGCGTTTCAGGGGAGGAAACGCCCGCTCGAATGAGCGAGAGACGCGAACCCGCCGCGAAGCACCGCGCGGCGGGTTCGTTTATTCAAGGCCGCCCCCTTCAGCTCACCGATCGTTTCGCCGCGATCGCGACCGCCGTCTGCGGGCGAGGCGCCGATGGCGCGCCGCCGGCGTGGCGTCGGTCGAGCCGCCGGGCGCATCGCTGACCACGCCCGCCCTGGCCGCATCCGAGGTCGAGGACGACGCCAGCGGTCCCGGCGCGTCAGCAGGTCGGATCAGCGCGCCCACCCCTTCGTCGCCCAGGCCCAGCACCCCGCCCGGCAAGGCGCCGTCGATGGGCGGAGGGCCGCTGCTGGCGGGCGCGGCGGACGCCGAGGGCGTGTCGGCCGGCGGCGGCGGAGGCGGAGGCGGAGGGGCGGGGACGGGCGCGGGCGCGACGGGGCTCGTCGGGTGGCCGGTGACGCGAGGTCCGTTCCGGACGAACTGGGCCTGGGCCTGGGGGCCGAGGCCGAGCAGGAGGACGCCCAGGGCGCCGGCGAGACTGATCCATCTACAACGCATGCGGCCTCCCGTAAGCCCGCCCGGGTTAAACCTTTCGCAGCAGCGTCCCCGTTCCGGCTGGTTGGCCGCCCGTGGCCCGGATACCCTCCGCCCATCCGCGGGAGAGGGCGATGGCCGCTGGGACCGAGCAGGACTATTCCAACCTGGTCGCCTTCCTGGCCACCGCCGGGATCGTCGCGCCGCTGGTCAAGCGGCTGAAGCTGAGCCCCATCCTTGGCTTTTTGGCGGCGGGCGTGGTCATCGGGCCCGAGGGGCTGGGCCGCTTCGCCGGCCGCCGACCCTGGCTCAACTACCTGACCGTGGCCAAGCCGCACGAGATCGCCGCGGCGGCCGAGCTCGGGGTGGTGTTCCTGCTGTTCAGCATCGGGCTGGAGCTCTCCTGGGAACGGCTGAGGCTGATGCGCAAGCAGGTGTTCGGCCTGGGCGCCCTGCAGACCGTGGGGGCGGGCGCGCTGCTGGCCGGCGCGGCCCTGGCCCTGGGCCTGACGGCGAACGGGGCCATCGCGGCGGCCGCGGCGCTGGTCATGGCCTCCACCGCCCTGGTCGTGCCGGTGATGGCCGAGCGCGGGCGGCTGAACGCCGCCCCCGGCCGGGCGGTGTTCGCGATCCTGCTGTTCCAGGACCTGATGGTGGCGCCGGTGCTGATCGGCCTGTCCTTGCTGGGCGGCCAGGGCCCGAGCCCGCTGGGGGCGGCGCTCAGCGCCTGCGCCGGGGTGGTCGGCATCCTGGCGGTGGGACGGCTGGCGCTGAGGCCCCTGTTCAGGTCGGCCGCGCGGGCGGGGGGCAAGGACCTGTTCATGGCCGCGAGCCTGCTGGTCATCATCGGCGCGGGCCTGGCGGCCAAGCTGCTCGGCCTGTCGATGGCGCTGGGCGCCTTCATCGCCGGCCTGCTCCTGGCCGAGACCGAGTTCCGCCACGAGATCGAGGTGCTGATCGGGCCGTTCCGCGACCTGCTGCTGGGGCTCTTCTTCGTCTCGGTGGGGCTGGGGCTGGACGTCGGCCTTTTGGTCCGGAAGCCCGGGCTGGTGATCGCGCTCGCCGTCGGCATGGTCGCGGTGAAGGCCGCGGTGGGGACCGGGCTCGGGCGGCTGTTCGGGCTGAAGGCCGGGGCGGCGCTGGAGGCCGGCCTGATGGTGGGCGCGGGCGGGGAGTTCGCCTTCGTGATCCTGCAGCAGGCGACCGCGTCGCACCTCTTGGATCCGGCCATGGCGCAGGCCCTGACCGTCTCGGCCACCCTCAGCATGTTCGCCGTCCCCGCCCTGGGCGCGGTGGGCTCGAGGTTCGGCCGCGCCCAGGCCCGCGCCGAGGGCGCCCGGCAGGCCGCGCCCCCGGCCCAGCCGGACTCCAAGCCGCGGGTGCTGGTGGTCGGCTATGGCCGCGTCGGCCGGCTGGTGGGCGAGATGCTGGACAAGCATCAGGTGGCCTGGGTCGCCATCGACCGCGATTTCCGCTCGGTGGAGGCCGGTCGGCGGGCGGGCCACCAGGTCTTCTACGGCGACGCCTCGCGGCCGGAGATCCTGCAGCGCCTGGGTCTGGACGACGCCCCCGGCGTGGTGCTGACCACCGACGACGCCGAGGCGGCCGAGGCGGTGACCGCCGAGATCAAGCGCCTGAGGCCGGACGTGGTGCTGGTGGCCCGCGCCCGCGACGCCCGCCACGCGCGCCGGCTCTACGCCCTGGGCGCCACCGACGCCGTGCCCGAGACCATCGAGGCCAGCCTGCAGCTCTCCGAGGCCGTGCTGGTGGACATCGACGTCCCCATGGGCCCGGTCATCGCCTCGATCCACGAGAAGCGCGACGAGATCAGGAAGAGCTTCAAGGGTTCGCCCTGACCCCGCCCCTCCCGGGAAGCCGCAGGGCGTCGCGCCACGCTTCGCGGACCTCGGCGTCGGGTTCGGACGCGTGCGCCTGGGCCAGGGCCGCGAGATCCGCCTCGTCCAGCAGACGTCCCAGCGCCCAGACGGCGGCGCCGCGGACCAGGGGGGAGGGATCGGAGAGGCGCGCCCTGGCGGCCACCGCCAGGGCCGGGTCGGCGGAGTTGCCGATGGCGTAGAGCCCGTTGCGGATGAAGCGCTCGCGGCCGATGCGCTTGACCGGGCTCTTGCGGAAGAGGGCGCGGAAGCCGGCCTCGCTCAGGGCGGCGAGGTCGGCGAGGGCCGGGGCCTTCAGCTCGTCGCGCGCGTGCAGCGCCTGTTCGCGGGCGGTGACGGCGAACTTGTTCCACGGACAGACGGCCAGGCAGTCGTCGCAGCCGTAGATGCGGTTGCCGAGCGCGGCGCGGTAGCGAAGCGGGATCTGCCCCTCGTGCTCGATGGTCAGGTAGGAGATGCAGGCCCGCGCATCGAGCTGGAAGGGGGCGGGGAAGGCGTTCGTCGGACAGACGTCCAGGCACGCCCGGCACGAGCCGCAGTGCTCGCCCGTGGGGACGTCCGGCTCCAGCTCCAGGGTGGTCAGGACCGCCCCCAGGAACAGCCAAGAGCCGTGCTCGCGCGACACCAGGTTGGTGTGCTTGCCCTGCCAGCCCAGGCCGGCGGCCTCGGCCAGGGGCTTCTCCATCAGGGGCGCGGTGTCGACGAAGGCCTTCGCCTTGCAGTCCAGCTTGGCCGACATCCAGCCGCCCAGCTCCTTGAGCCGGCCCTTGATCAGCTGGTGATAGTCGTCGCCCTGGGCGTAGACCGAGATGGCCGCCCGGTCCTTCCGCGTCAGCGCCTGCAGCGGGTCGCGGTCGGGGCCGTAGCTCATGCCGAACACCACCGCCGAGCGGGCGGCAGGCCACATCCCGCGCGGATGGCGGCGGCGCTCCAGGGTCTCGGCCATCCATGTCATGGTCCCGTGCCGGCCCGCTTGCACGAAGGCCTCCAGCCGCGCGCCCGCCGGCCAGGGCCGGTCGACCGAGGCGAAGCCGATGGCGTCGAAGCCGTAGCGCGCCGCCCGCTGGCGGATCAGGTGCTTGAGCTGGTCAGAAGTCGAGATCGGCATAATGGGCGGCCGGGGCCAGGCCCGGTTGCCGGTCGCCGAGGAGCGGCCGGAACGACGGCCGGGACTTGATCTTCATGTACCAGGTCTTCACCGCGGGGAAGTCGCGCCAGGGCACATCCCCCAGATAGTCGATGATCGACAGATGCGCCGCGCCGGCGATGTCGGCCAGGGTGATGCGCCCGCCGGCCAGCCAGTTGCGCTCCTCGGCGAGCGTCTCGAGGTAGGTCATGTGGGTCCTGAGCCCCTCGCGGCCCTGGCGCATGGCGGCGTAGTCGGGCGCGCCCAGCCTGAGCAGCCGCTTCTCCATCTTCTCGTGGATCAGGAAGGCGTTCACCTCGAAGTCGAACTTGCGGTCGAACCACTGCATCAGCCGCCGCGCCTCGGCCCGCCTCGAGGCGTCGCGAGGCAAGAGCGCCGGTTCGGGCTCGGTCTCCTCCAGGTGCTCGAGGATGGCGCGGGCCTCGCAGATCACGATCCGGTCGCCGTCGCGCTCCTCGACCAGCACCGGCGTCAGGCCCGAGGGGTTCAGCGCCTTGAACTCGGGCCGGCCCTCGTAATAGCGCTCGATCACCTCCTCATAGGCCAGCTTCTTCTCGGCCATGGCGAGGCGCACCTGGCGCGAGGCCGGGTCGAGCGGGAAATGGTGAAGGGTGCGCTTGGCGCTCATGCCGGCGGAGCTTGTGAGAACGAGAAGTAAATAAGCGCCTTCAGTGCTTACCTTCCAGTTACCAATTTCTTCACGCGGTTCAGGGGTTTAGCCGCCAAGCTCCTTTACCCCGCATTCAGCCGCGCCAGTTAGGCTGGGCCGATGCTCTGGTCCCTCGCCTTCGCCGCCGCCGCCTTCCTCGTGCTGGGCCTGCTGCGCCAGGGCTCGCCCTGCAATCCGGACCAGCCGCGCTGGTTCGGCCGCGACATGGGCGTGGACGTCCTGTGGTGGCTGCTGTCCTTCGTGCTCTACGGCAACCTCACCGTGATCCTGACCCGGCTCGTGCTGCAGGGCCTCTACGGCGCCGACGGCCCGCGGCTGTTCCAGGCCATCCAGGCCGGCCGGGGCGCGCTGTCGCACCTTCCGGTGCTGGTCCAGGCGGGGCTGGTGATCTTCCTGGTCGACGTGATCCAGTACTGGCTGCACCGCGCCTTCCACACCCGCTGGCTGTGGCCGTTCCACGCCATCCACCACAGCCCCCGGGAACTGGACTGGACCGCCACCTGGCGAATCCACCCGGTGAACTTCGTCTTCTACGAGACGGTGGCTGGGGTGCTGACCCTGCTGCTGGGCTGCTCGCCCCAGGCGCTGGTGATCGTCGTGCCCTTCAACTTCTTCTCGGCCGCCTTCGTCCACGCCAACTTGAACTGGACCTTCGGCCCGTTCCGCTATGTGCTGGCGAGCCC
The DNA here is from genome assembly GCA_025450315.1 of Caulobacteraceae bacterium. Taxonomy (GTDB): domain Bacteria; phylum Pseudomonadota; class Alphaproteobacteria; order Caulobacterales; family Caulobacteraceae; genus JANWHQ01. The sequence goes on along the minus strand of JANWHQ010000143.1, from coordinate 13,771 downwards.
GGTGTTCCACCGCTGGCACCATGCCTCCGACCCGGCCATCCACGACAAGAACTTCGCCCCGACCTTCCCCTTCCTGGACGTGATGTTCGGCACCTTCCACATGCCCAAGGGCCAGCTGCCGGACGCCTACGGCGCCGAGGGGGTGCCCACGGACATGCTGGGCCAGCTGGCGCACCCCTTCGTGGCGATCGGCCAGATGCTGGGCCGGGCCCGCGCCGCCCGGGCGTCCGAGGCCGCCGCCCGGCCATGACCGCCGCCGGTCCGGCCGCCGCGGCCGCAGCCTAACTGCAGCGGCTGCCCGCCGCCGCCCGCGCCGCGGCGCCGGCCGACACCGCCCGGACCGAGACCCTGCTGGCCGCTTCGGTGGCTGTGGCGCTGCTGGCGGCCTGGGCCATCGCCCGCTCGGGCCTGCTGGAGAGGATGGTCGAACGCCTGAAGGCCGCCGGCCGGCCGCGCTGGATGGCCGAGGCCGCCTGCGGCGGCGCGGCGGCCGGTCTGGTCGCCCTGGCCCTGACGCCCTTCGCACTGACCCCGGCCGGGGCGCCGGCGCTCCTGCCGGCGCTTATTCTGTCGCTTCGGCAAGACGCGGTCCTGAGCCTGATGGGCGCCGTGGCCGCGCCGCTGCTCTATGGCGTGATGCGGCTCGCCCCGCGGCTGTGGGCGCCGCTGCTGGGCGGCCTGGCGGCAACGCTGGTGTTCGCGGCGGCCTGGCTGCCCTTCGCCCGGGCGTCGGGGCCGGCTAACCTGCCCCCGGTCCCGGCCGGCGCGGCGCGCGCGGGCCTGCTGGACCTGATCGCCCAGACCCATCTGCCGGCCTCGGAAATCTATCTCACCCCCACCCTGACCCTCGACGCGGACGTCACCGGCCTGGGCGCGGCGCGGGTGAGCGTCAGCCGCGGCCTCTGGGAGGCGGCCTCGCCCGAGGAGCTGCGCGCCAGCATCGGCCACCTGATCGGGCACTACGTCCACCACGACCAGCTCTGGATCGCCGTGCTGCTGGCGGCGGTCGCCCTGGGCCTGTTCGTAGCGGTCCGCGCGCTCCACGCCCCGGCGGCGAGGCTGCTGGGGGCGCCGGACGACATCGCCAACCCCGCGGGCGCGCCCGTCCTGATCGCGGTGGCCGTCCTGTGGATCTCAGCCGGCGTGATCGCCGACCACGCCCTGATCCGCTGGATCAACGTGCGCGCCGATCAGTATTCGCTCGACCACGCCCGCGAGCCGGACGGCCTCGCCGTGGCGCTGCTGCACGAGTGGCGGGGCGAGGACCCTGATCCGACGCCGCTGCAGGAGGCGCTGTTCTACGACCATCCCTCGCTGCGGGGCCGGCTGCTCCACGCCATGAGCTGGAAGGCGGCGCACCCCGGCTGACCCGGCTCAGGCCTTGGCGTCGTGGGCGTGCTGCTCGGCCTCGGCGAAGGCGCCGCCATGCGGCTCGGCCCGGTCCTCGGGATCGGGGTGGATGATGATGTCGGCGGCGGGGAAGGCTTCCAGCACCCGCTTTTCCGCCGAGACCACCACCTGGTGCGCCTGCTCCAGGCTGAGGGTCGGATCCAGGTCCGCGTGCATCTGGATGTGCACATAGGGGCCCGAGGCGCGGGTCCGCAGCTGGTGCACCCCGCGCACGCGGGGATCGGAGGTCATGCGGCTGACGATCTCGGCCCGGGCGCCGTCGGGCAGTTCGTGATCGAGCAGCTGCTCGGAGGAGTCGCGGAACACCTGTACCGCGCCCCAGACCAGCCAGGCGGCCACCACCAGGCCTGCGGCGGCATCCACCCGCGGCGCGTGCAGCAGGGCGGCCAGGCCGATGCCGATCAGGGCCGCGACGTTGGAGATCAGGTCCATCGCGTAGTGCGCCCGGTCGCCGGAAACGGCCACCGAATGGGCCTTCTTCAGCATCCGGCCCTGGGCCCCGAGCAACAGGGTGGTCAGCACCAGCGAAACGGCCATGACGCCCAGCGCCCAGCTCTCGTTCTTGATCGCCTCCGGCTGGATCAGATGGTGGACCGCCTCCTGGCCGACCAGGGCCGCCGAGGCGAACACCAGGCCCGCCTGCAACAGGCTGGCGAAGGCCTCGCCCTTGCCGTGGCCGTAGCGATGCTCGCGGTCCGGCGGGGCGGCGGCGTAGCGGACGGCCAGGAAGGTGGCGAGCGCGGCGACGATGTCCAGGGCGGAATCCGCCAGCGACGCCAGCGTCGCCACCGAGCCCGAGGCGATCCAGGCCCCGAGCTTCAGCGCCGTCAGGATCACGGCGGTCGCCACAGACAGGCGGGTGACCTTGCGGGTCAGGGCCGCGGTCTCGGCGATCGGCAGGCCGCCGAATTGAGCTTTGTCGTTGTGGTTTGAGGCCATGGAGGTAAGCTCAATATAGCGGTCGCGCCCGCCGCGCCTAAGGTCAATCCGCACGGCCGGGCCGCGGCTGAAAAAGGAACGCGCCTGCCGTGTCGCCACGACAGACGCGTCAGGGTTTTGGACCTCCATCCAAGGCCTAAAATGGCCGACCGGCCGGGCGAGCGCATAATCACCATGGCGTGAGGGCGCTCGCCGCGTCTTCGCCGCCGCCGCATTGCGACGCCCGCGCCTGTTCCGCGGCCCCCGGAAGCGCTATCTGCCCGGCCATGCGGAAGCTCGCCCTTCTCGAGGCCGGCTGGCGCGATCCCGGCGAGATCCTCGCCGGCTTCGCCGAGGAGCCGTTCGCGCTGGCCCTGCTGTCGGGGGGCGGGGGCGGACGTGGCCGCTGGTCCTATCTCGCGCGCCGGCCGGTCCGCACCCTGATCGTCCGACCCGAGACGCCCGGCGACGCCTTCGCCGCGATGGCCGCGCTGCTGGGTCCGACGCTCGAGACCGACCTCGAGGGCCCGCCGTTCCAGGGCGGGCTGGCCGGGCTGATGGCCTACGAGCTCGCCGCCCGGCTGGAGCAGGCCGGCCACGGCGGACATCCCGATTGGCCCCAGCTCGCCTGCGGACTCTATCCGTCGGTGCTGGCCTTCGATCACCAGGCCCGCAGGGTCGTCGCGGTCGGCCGTGGCGACACCGACGCGGCGGCCCGGGCGTGCGCCGAGGACACGCTCGCGCTTTTGTCGGCGCCGGATGTCCCGCCGCCGGCCCCGGACGAACCCCTGTCGGAGGCTTTCGATGCGATCACCCCCGGCGCGGCCTACGAACATGCGGTGGCCGAGGTGGTGCGCCGGATCGGCGAGGGCGAGATCTTCCAGGCCAACGCCGCCCGCGCCTGGGGCGGCAGGCTGAGGGACGGCGTCTCGCCGCTTGACCTGGCTCGCCGGCTGATCGCCTCGAGCCCCGCGCCCTTCGGCGCCTATTTTCGCCTGGACGGCCGGGCGGTGGTGTCCAATTCGCCAGAGCGCTTCGTCAAGGTGGCGGCCGGGCGGGGCCTGGTGGTCGAGACCCGGCCGATCAAGGGCACCCGTCCGCGCGGCCCGACCCCCGACCAGGACGAGGCCCTGCGCCAAGAGCTGCTGGCCTGCGAGAAGGATCGCGCCGAGAACCTTATGATCGTGGACCTGATGCGCAACGACCTGGCCCGCGTCTGCCCGCCGGGCACGGTGGAGGTGTCGGAGCTGTTCAAGATCGAGACCTTCACCAACGTGCACCACCTGGTCTCGACCGTGACGGGCCGGCTGGCCCCGGGGCTGAAGGGGCTGGACCTGCTGGAGGCGGCGTTTCCACCCGGCTCGATCACCGGCGCGCCCAAGGTGCAGGCCATCAAGGTGATCGCCGACTACGAGGGCCCGCGCGGTCCCTACTGCGGCTCGATGTTCTGGGCCGGGTTCGACGGGGCGGCCGATTCCAGCGTGCTGATCCGCACGGTCTCGCTGATCCAGACCGCGCGGGGCTGGAGCTATGAAGCCAAGGCCGGAGCCGGCATCGTCGCCGACAGCGACCCGGTGCTCGAGCGGCTGGAGACCGAGGCCAAGATCGACGCCATCCGCCGCGCGCTTCTGGGATCTGGGGCATGAGCGACCAGACGGTCCCCGCCGACGACCGCGGACTGCTGCTCGGCGACGGGCTGTTCGAGACCATCCTGGCGGTGGACGCCCGGCTGGTGCGGCTGGACCTGCACCTGGCGCGGATGGCGCGCGGCTGCGCGGTGGTCGGCATCCAGCCCCCGGACGAGGCTCTCGCCCGGGAGGCGGCCGGGCGCGCTCTGATCGAGGCGGGGCTGGTGAGCGGCCGCGCCGCCGTGCGCCTGACCCTGACGGCGGGGTCGGGCCGGGGGCTGGACCGCCCGGTCCCGGCCGAGGGGCGGCTGTTCGTCCAGGCCTCGGCGGCGGCCCCGTTGGCGGCGGCGCCCGTCACCCTGGCGACCGCCTCCATCCGGCGCAACCAGTCCTCGCCGCTGTCGCGGGTGAAGAGCCTGTCCTACCTCGACAACATCCTGGCGCGGCTCCAGGCTCGCCAAGCCGGCGCCGAGGAGGCGCTGATGCTGAATGGCGACGGCGAGATCGCCTGCGCCGCCGCAGCCAACCTCTTCTGGGTGGCGGAGGGCCGGCTCTGGACCCCCGCGCTGGACTGCGGCGTGCTGGAGGGCGTCGTCCGCGGCCAGGTGATCGCCGCCGCCCAGGGCCTGGGCGTCGAGACGGTCCAGACGGCCGCGCCGCTTCAGGCGCTGGAGGGCGCCGAAGGCGTGTTCCTGACCAACAGCCTGATGGGGGTGCGCGCGGTCGGATCGCTGGATGGCCGGCCGCTGCCGGCCTCTCGCCTCGTGGACGAGATCAGCAGCCGGTGCAGCTGATCTGCGAGGTCTGCCGGGGCCGCATGTAAAACACCGAGTTGAAGGTCAGGGCGTTCTTCAGCACGTACTTGAGCGGCGAATTGTAGGTGTAGGTCACCTCGGACATGATCACGCTGTCGCCCGAGGAGATGGTCAGCGGCACGGTCTTGGTGGTTCCCGTCGCGAGCTTGCCCATGGTGGGGCTGTAGCTCCAGGTCACCACCGGCGTGCCCGTCGCGTTGGGCGTCAGGCTGCTGATCCGCATCTGCAGCGTCGAGGTGGTGAACGGCCCCATGATGGTGTTGCCGATCGCATAGATGTCGTCGAGGTCGGAGCTGCTGACCGATCCGGAGGACTGGGCGACGAGGTCGCCGATCGCGGAGGCCACATGGTCGGCCTTGCGCGAGGCCAGCACCGCCTCGGAGGTCTCCACCAGCCCGAAGTAGATGGTGATCATCACCGGCGCGAGCAGGGCGAATTCGACCGCCGCCGCGCCCTTCCGATCCCGACCGAACCTGCGCCAGATCGCCATGTCAGCCGCTGTAGGGTTCGTTGCGGAAGGCCGCGGTCGCTGTGAGCACCGCGACCCCGCCGCTCAACTGCTGCAGCGCCTGGTCGAAGAAGGGCGCGATCAGCGGCCACTGGTAGTAGGCCCGTACCACCACGATGTCGTTGGCCGAGCCGGGGCTGAACTTCAGGGCCGAGGTGTCGAACTTGCCGTTGGAGATCGGCTGCGGGGCGGTCACCGCCGAGAAGCTCGAATAGGTCCGCACATCCACCTGCAGGTTCTTGGTGCAGTCGCTCTGCATCCAGCCGAAGTTGTTGCAGATCGCGGTCTGGAAGGCCGCCGCCGTGGTCGTGCCGCTGGTCTGGAACTGGCCCGTGCGGATGGTCCGCGAGGCCATGACCATGGCGTTCTCCAGGCTGGAGGAGATCAGGAAGATCATTCCGATCTCGATCACGCCGAACAGCAGCATCAGGAACGGGATCGCCACCAGCGCCATCTCCACGGCCGCCGCGCCGCGCTCGGAGCGGATCGCGCGCCGGATGAGCCTGCGCAGGCGCGCTCGTTGGGAGACGAGAGGCTGGAACATGACGCCTGACTTAGCAGGCCACCCCTAACCGACGGTTTAGCGCCCGCTATTGCGAGGGCGCCGGGGGAGCGCCGCCGCCGCCCGCGGCGGCGCTGCTCTGGCTGTGGTCCTTGTAGGACGACGAATAGGCCGAGTAGGAGGCGTTGTCCTCGCCGGGCGAAGGCGTGCGTTCGCAACCGGGCGAGCAGGTGAAGTTGGCGACCGCGCCGCCGCGGTAGACCGAGACGCGGTTGGAGTTGTTGCGCGACACCTCGACCACCTGCTGGAAGATGATCCTCCCCATGCGGTCGGTGATGATCACATTGGTCGAGCCGTAGCCGCGGCCCAGGATGGCGATCTTGCGCGGGTTGATCAGGTTGACGTCGACCACGGCCGGATCGCCGATCAGCACGGTGCCGGCCGGCGCCTTCAGGTCCAGGATGGCGTTCTGGTCCAGCCGGACGCTGACATTGGCCAGGGCCGGGCCGGCCAGGGCCGCGAGGGCCGCCGCCAACGCGCACACATTATGACTCTTCATCGCATGCCGCCTTGCCGTCTCCGCAGACCGGTTCGAGCCGGAATGTGCGGTCCAAAGGTCAACAAAGGCTGAAGCGATCGCCGGGCGATTCATACGCCGTACAATCTTCCGATCAATTTCCTAACGAAGATGGGCAAAATGGCCGCTTGGTTAATCAGTAATAATGGTGAACTCAAATATACCAAAGAAAAAATCTGAGACTGTCCTCAAGTTTACTTGGAATTAAGCGAAGTGCGCGAGATTGGGCTCATTCAGCGGGGGGCAAGCAGGCCGAAGGCTTGGTTCCCTCAAAAGTCTGCTTGCAAATGGAGATCAAGCAAATGTCGAAGTTCGTCACGCGCTTCCTGAAGAACGAGTCCGGCGCGACCGCCATCGAGTACGGCCTGATCGCCGCTCTCGTGGCCGTGGTCATCATCACCGGCCTGACCACCCTGGGCACCAACCTGAGCACCAAGTTCAACACCATCGCCGCGAACGTCTCGGGCGCCAAGTAAGCGTAACGCAGCGCCGTCGCCGCGGCTCGGACGGACCAACGTCCGGGCATGCGGCGGCGGCGGCGTTTTTGTGGGCTGAACCAGGGCCTTGACGGCCAGGACCGCCCGCCGCGCCGAGAAAGGACGTGTCGCATGGTCCGCTTGCTCAACCGGTTCCTTGACGACCGCGCCGGCGCCACGGCGATCGAGTACGGCCTGATCGCCGCCATCATTTCGCTGGTGATCATCACCGGACTGCTTTCGTCGGTCGGGTCGAGCATCAACGGCACCTTGACCAACCTCGCCGGCAACATCTCCGCCAAATAGGGGCCGCCCGGCGTCCCGACGCACGGCCGCACAGCCTCGGGCTCGGCGGCCGTTCTGCTTTTCCGATCCCCTCGCCCGGCAACCCTTCCTTCACGACCCTGGCGCAGTCTCAGTTCCGGTTTTCACTTCCGTCGATGTCCGATGACCTCCAGCGTCCTGGCCCATGTGATTGTCGCGGCCTTTCCCGTCGGCGCCATCGCCGCGGCGCTGTCGGACGCGACCACCTTCACCATCCCCAACAAGCTGACCATCGCCCTCGCGGCGGCCTTCTTCCCCGTCGCCCTGATCCTGGGCCTGCCGGTGCAGACCATCGGCGCCTGCGCGGCGGTAGGGGTGCTGGCCCTGATCGTGGGCATCGGCCTGTTCGCCCTGAACTGGTGCGGCGGGGGGGACGCCAAGCTGCTCGCCGCCTGCGCCCTCTGGCTGGGGCTTCCGGCCATCCTGCCGTTCCTGTTCGCCATGTCGGTGGTCGGCGGCCTTCTCGCCCTGACCCTGGTGTTTGCGCGCAAGACAGCGCTGGGCGCCCTGGTCCCGAGCGGCCCCGCCTGGCTTGGCCGGCTGCTCGAGCCGACCGAGGCCCTGCCCTATGGCGTGGCCATCGCGGTCGGGGCGCTGATCGCCTTTCCGTCGAGCCCGGTCGTCCAGGCGCTCGGCGGCCACTGAATTTCCGCCCGCCACTTAGGCGGCCGTTAACCATGCGCTGTGAAGGTCCCGTCGACGGCAGAAGCCCGACGATTCCCGACGCCATGGGCCGGACGGCCTTGGCGGGACGCTTGGAGAGCGAGCTCGTATGGGGTCCGCCCGCATAGTCATCCTGGTCGCGGCCGCCGTCGCCGCCATAGGCCTCGCCCTGGTGGTGCGGCAGATGGCCGCCAACGGCCGGCATCCGCCGCCGATCCAGATCGCCCAGACGGTGCAGCAGATCCCCACCGTCAAGGTGCTGACGGCCAGCCACGACCTGCCGGTGGGAACCCATATCGCCGCCGGCGACATCCGCTGGCAGACCTTTCCCGCGGGCGCGGTCAATCCGTCCTGGATCGTCGACCGTGGGGTGATCTTGCCCCCGCCCGTCGTCCCGCACATCGGCCCCCAATTGGCCCGCGCCGACATTCCGCCGCCCGCGCCGACGGGCTCGGCCCAGGTGACCGGCTCGATCGTGCGCGACGCGATCCTGGCGGGCGAGCCGATCGTCCAGGGCAAGATCGTCCGCGGCGGCGACGGCGGCTATCTCTCGGTGACGCTCGGGCCCGGCATGCGAGCCGTCGCCATCCCGATCAACGCCCAGACCGGCGTCGGCGGCTTCATGCTGCCCGGCGACCGGGTCGACGTCATGATGACCCGCAAGGAAGGGGCCAACGGCGGCGCCGGTCCCGGAGCCGTGGCCCTGCCCACGGTCGAGACGGTGCTGCGCAATGTCCGGGTCCTGGCCATCGACCAGCAGGTCCAGGCCCCCAAGAACACCAAGGCCATGGTCGGCGGCTCGGCCACCCTGGAAGTGCCCGCCGGCGACGTCGAGACCCTGCTGGGCGCCGAGGGCCACGGCGATCTCACCCTGAGCCTGCGCTCCTATGCCGACATGAGCGGCGAGACCCAGCGCGGCGCGCCCGGCGCGGCCCACAGCGACGTGGTGACCATCATCCGCGCCGGCCAGGTCAGCCAGGTGGCCTCCAGATGAGGTCGGCCCCGTTCCGCATGGTCCTGAGCCTCCTGGTCGCCGTCAGCCTGGCGCCCCAGGCCGGCGCCGGCCCGATGCTGGCCGGCGGCCCTCGCCCCCTCTACGGCCCGCCGCCGTCCTCCGATCCGGGCGTGGTGCGCATCGAGCTGACCGGCCAGGGGCCGGCCGCCCACACCCTGTCGCTCGGCAAGGGCAAGTCGGCGATGATCGAGCTGCCGATCGACGCCCGCGACATCTCTGTGACCAATCCGGCCATCGCCGACGTCCTCTTGAGGACGCCGCGGCGCATCTCGGTCCTGGGCGTGGCCAACGGCCAGACCGACGCGGTGTTCTTCGACGGCATGGGCCACCCGATCCTGCGGCTCAACATCCACGTCGACCAGGACACCTCGGAGGTCGCCGACACCATCGCCCAGGTGCTGCCTGGCTCCCACGTGCGGGTGGAGGCGGTGAACAACTCGCTGATCCTCTCGGGCCAGGTGCAGAGCGCCAGCGACGCCGACAAGGCCCAGCAGATCGCAGCCCAGTTCACCGACAAGCCCGAGCGCGTGCTCAACATGCTGGCGATCACCGGCCAGGACCAGGTGATGCTGAAGGTGCGCATCGTCGAGGTCCAGCGCAGCGCCATCAAGCAGCTCGGCTTCGACATGTCGGCCATCATCGGCCAGGTCGGCGGCAGCCAGTGGATGGACGCCATCAGCCCCGTCTTCGGTGTGAACGGGGCCTTGCTGGGCGGGCTGACCGGCGGCTATTCCCGCGACACCACCTCCCAGCCCGAGCTGACTCTGCCCTGCACCGGCGGCGGCTGGCCCCAGGGCGCGACCTGTCCCTATGTGATCAAGAACGCCAGCCAGGCGGCCAACGCCAACGCCGCGACTCTTCAGAACACCGCCGGCTCGAACGGCGTCAACAAGGCCAAGGCCAATATCCAGGCCTTCGAACAGGCCGGCTTGGTGCGCACCTTGGCCGAGCCGAACCTGACCACCATGTCCGGCGAGCCCGCCAAGTTCCTGGTGGGCGGCGAGTTCCCCGTGCCCACCGGCCAGGACAACAACGGCCGCGTCACCATCGAATTCAAGCAGTTCGGCGTGGGCCTGGGCTTCACCCCCATCGTGCTGTCGGGCGGGCGCATCTCGCTGAAGCTGTCGACCGAGGTGTCCGAACTCAGCAACACCGGCTCATTCACCCTGACCTCGGGGTCCGGATCGCCCGCGGTGGTGGTGCCGGGCCTGCAGGTGCGCCAGGCGTCGACCACGGTCGAACTGCCCTCCGGCGGCTCGATGATGATCGCCGGGCTGCTGCAGAACGAGACCAAGGAGGACCTCTCCTCGCTGCCTGGGCTGATGACCCTGCCGATCCTGGGCACGCTGTTCCGTTCGCGCGACTACCAGAACGGCGAGACCGAGCTGGTGATCATCGTCACGCCCTACCTGGTCAAGGCCACCAGCGCCGACAAGCTGCAGACCCCGGCCGACGGGCTGGAGATCGCCAGCGACGCCCAGACCATCCTGCTGGGCCGGTTGAACAAGGTCTACCAGGCCCCGCCCGACGCGGTGGCGGGGCGCAGCTATCAGGGACCGTACGGCTATGTCATCGAATAGGCCGCTCCGTCTGATCCTGAGACTGGCGCCCCTGGCCCTGGCCGGGCTGCTGGCCGCCTGCGCCGCCGACTCCAGGGGCCCCAAGGGGCTGGACCAGGCCATCACCCCGACCGAGCAGTATCCCCTGAAGGTCGCCGAGGTCCCCGGCCAGATCCGCTTGGCCGCGCATCCGCAGGGCTTGTCGGAGGCCCAGCGCGCCGCCGTCGAGGCCCTGGCCGACCACTGGCTGCAGGAGGGCGGCGGCCCGGTGACCATCCGGGTGCCCAACGCCGGGGTCGATCCGCGCGCGGCGGACGTGACCTCGGGCCAGGCGGCAGACGTGCTGCGCGCCGAGGGCGTGCCGGGCGAACAGATCCGCCGGGTGGCCTACGACGCCACGGGCGAGGGCGTGGCCCCGATCGTGGTGGCCTACACCACCTTCAGGGCCGAGATCCCGCGCTGCGGCCTGAAGTGGGAGAACCTCTCCACCAACAGCCAGAACAAGCCGATGGAGAACTTCGGCTGCGCGGTGAACGCCAATATGGCGGCCCAGATCGCCGATCCGGCCGATATCGCCTTCCCCCGCGCGGCGGACTCCACCGACGCGGGCCGGCGCACCACGGTCATCGACAAGTACCGCCAAGGCCAGAGCACCGCGGGCGCCACGGAGGCCGGCGCGTCCGGCACCCTGTCCACGCTCGGCGGTGGTGGAGGCTCCAATTGACGCCGGCGCGTGCTGATCTCGACGACGACCTCGCCGCTGGCTTCCAGGCCGACGACGAGTTCGAGTTGACGGCCCGGGCGACGACGCCCCAGGCCCTGGCCGCGCGCGCCGAACCGGACGATCCCTTCGCCGCGCCCGATGCGTTCGAGCCGGCCGCGCCTTTCGCCGGCGCGGAGGACAGGTTCGAACGCGCCCCGGCCGCCGCCAATCCGGTGGGCCAGATGCAGGCCGCCGCCGAGGAGGCGCTGAGCCAGAACCCGATCCCGCGCATCACCGTCCACGTCTTCTGCCAGAAGTCCTCGACTGCGGCCCTGGTCGACAGGGCCAGTCGCGACCGGCGCCTGTCGCGGGCCTCCACCCAGGTGCGCCCGGGCGGGCTGGCGGCGGCGGTGGAGTACTATCAGAACGAGCCCACCCCCTCTCTGGTGGTGGTCGAGTGCGGCGAGCCGGGCGAAGTCCTGCTGGGCCTGCTCGACCAGCTGGCCGAGGTCTGCGATCCGGGCACCAAGGTGATCGTGATCGGGGCGGCCAACGACATCGCCCTCTACCGCGAGCTGATGCGCCGGGGCGTCTCGGAGTACCTGACCCCGCCCTTGCAGCCGCTGCAGCTGATCAGCGCCATCACCACCCTCTACAGCGACCCGTCCGCGCCGTTCACCGGTCGGCAGGTGGCGTTCGTGGGGGTGAAAGGGGGGGCGGGCGCCTCGACCCTGGCCCACAACTTCGCCTTTTCCCTGTCCGGGCGGATGCAGACCAACACCGTCATGGTCGACTTCGACCTGGCGTTCGGCACCGCCGGGCTCGACTTCAACCAGGACCCCTTGCAGGGCGTGGCCAACGCCCTGAACCAGCCCGACCGGCTGGATCCGGTGCTGCTGGAGCGGATGATGGTCCGCTGCAACGAGCGGCTCAGCCTGTTCGCGGCGCCCGCGTCGCTCGACGACGACTACGAGTTCCCTGCCGAGGCCTTCGAGGAGGTCGCCTCGAAGATCCGTTCGACCGCGCCGTTCGTGGTGCTGGACCTGCCGCACCTGTGGTCGGGCTGGATGCGCCGGCTGCTGCTGAGCTCGGACGAAGTGGTGCTGGTCGCCACCCCCGACCTGGCGGCGCTGCGCAACGGCAAGAACCTGGTCGACCTCTTGAATGCGCACCGGCCCAACGACGCGCCGCCGCGGCTGGTGCTGAACCAGGTGGGCGCGCCGGGCCGGCCCGAGATCCCGGTGAAGGACTTCGGCGACGCCCTGGGCGTCACCCCGGCCCTGGTTCTGCCGTTCGACGCCAAGCTGTTCGGCAAGGCGGCCAACAACGGCCAGATGATTTCCGAGCTGGGTCCCAAGACCAAGGCGGCCGAGGGCATCGACTACCTGGCCGAGCTGATCAGCCGCCGCGAGCCGGTGCGCGTGGCCAAGCGCTCGGGCCTCGGCTCGTTGTTCCGGCGGTAGCGACCCGTGTTCGGTAAACGCACGCTTGGCGAGGACGAGGCGACCGCCCGGCCCGCGCCGCCGCCGCTGGAGGCCGGCGCCAAGATCGCCACCCGGCCGCAGAAGATCGAGCCGCTCGGCGCGGCGACCCAGGCCGCCGCGAAGCCCGCTCCGCGCCCGTCCGGCCCCAAGCCCACCTCCGGCTTCGAGCAGCTGCAGGCCGCGCACCGCGCCGTGCCGGTCACCGAGGTCGTCCACCAGCAGAGCGATTACTACCACGCCACCAAGACGACGATCTTCAACGCCCTGCTCAACACCATCGACCTGTCGCAGCTGGGCCAGCTCGACACTCAGGCGGCGGCCCAGGAGATCCGCGACATCGTCGCCGAGCTGGTGGCGATCAAGAACGTCTCCATGTCGGTGGCCGAGCAGGACCAGCTGGTCCAGGACATCATCAACGATGTGCTGGGTTACGGGCCGCTGGAGCCGCTGCTCGCCCGCGACGATATCGCCGACATCATGGTCAATGGGGCCCAGCGGGTGTTCATCGAGGTCGGCGGCCGGGTGCAGCTGACCAACGTGCGTTTCCGCGACAACACCCAGCTGATGAACATCTGCCAGCGCATCGTCTCGCAGGTGGGCCGGCGGGTGGACGAGTCCTCGCCGATCTGCGACGCGCGCCTACCGGACGGCTCGCGTGTCAACGTCATCGCCCCGCCGCTGGCGCTGGACGGACCGACCCTGACCATCCGGAAGTTCCGCCGCGAAAAGCTGACCATGCGCAACCTGGTCGAGTGGGGCTCGATCAGCCCGGAGGGCGCCCGGGTGCTGGGCGTCATCGGCGCCTCGCGCTGCAACGTGCTGATCTCGGGGGGCACCGGCTCGGGCAAGACCACGCTGTTGAACTGCATGACCGCCTTCATCGATCCGGCCGAGCGGGTGGTCACCTGCGAGGACGCCGCCGAGCTGCAGCTGCAGCAGCCGCACGTGGTGCGCCTGGAGACCCGCCCGCCCAACCTCGAGGGCCAGGGTCAGATCAACATGCGCGACCTAGTCAGGAACTGCCTGCGGATGCGCCCGGAGCGGATCATCGTCGGCGAAGTGCGCGGCCCGGAGGCCTTCGACCTGCTGCAGGCGATGAACACCGGCCACGACGGCTCGATGACGACGCTGCACGCCAACAGCCCACGGGATGCCATCAACCGGCTGGCCAACATGGCCGCCGAGAGCC
>JANWHQ010000142.1 GCA_025450315.1 Caulobacteraceae bacterium | reverse complement strand
GGGGTTGTCAAGTCCAGCGCCTAGTTGGTCGCGCGGGCGCGGGCGGCGACGACCGGATCCGGCGCGGGCGGGCGAGTGGCCTCGCGCGACGCCGCCATCGCCATCGCCCTCAACCGCAGAGCCTAGACGTCCCGGGCCTCAGCCGTCCGCCTTGGCCGCGGTCGCCACCGGCGCGACCGGGCTGGCCGCCGCCTTGGCCGTGGGCGCGGGCGGCTTGACCGGCGGGGGAGCCTTGGCCGGTGTAGGCGCGGCCGGCGCCGAGGCGGGCTCCGGCGGCGGTCCGGCGGGGCCGCCTTCGCCCAGCGGCGTCTTCACGGTGACGGCGCTGGCGAGGATCAGGCTGGGCTGGTCGCCGCCGCCGTCGGCGGGGACCGCAGTGGCGTTGTCGGGCTGCCTGTCGGGGTGGGTGTCGGGGTGGGTGTCGGCCGGATGGGGCGCGAAGCCGCCATGGCCGGTCAGCTTGTAGAAGACGTGGGCCCCCACCTGGGCGACCTTGACCAGGCCCGAGCCCCAGATTTGGCCCAGACGGGCCACGTGGAAGTTGGTGGCGTCGCCCACATCCTCCATCACGGCCCCGTCCAGCGCGCGCTGGGCGATCACGCGAGCCCGGCGCCAGGCCGCCGGCTCGCGCCCCTGGGCCATGGCGCCATCGCAGACGAAGCTGAACTGGCAGGCGTGTTCGGCCGCGCCCTGGAAGACCACGCCGCAGACGCTCTTGGGGAAGCCGGGGCGGCGGACGCGGTTCAGCACCACCTGGGCCACGGCGGCCTGGCCGCGATCGCTCTCGCCGCGGGCCTCGTAATAGACCGCGTCGGTCAGGCAATCGAGCGCGCCCCGGCCGCGGACGACGGGCGCCTCGACGGACGTTTCGGGCTGGGCCAGCGGAAGGCGAAGGGCGGCGGGCGTGGGCGTCAGCTGTGGCCGGACGGCGGAGGCTTGCGGGGCGGCGAACGCGACGCTGGCGACATGCGCGCCGTGGGTTTTGGCGAGCGCGGTCTTGGCCGCGCCCCCTGCGAGATAGGAAGCGACCAGGACCAGGCTCAGGCCCGCTCCGGTCAAAACTGCCCCGCCGAGCGCGCGCGTGTTCACGCGCGCCGGGAATTCAATCGACAATGCTTTCGTGTCCTATTCGGCGAGGGCGGAACGCCCCCCGAGTTCGACGCCCGCCGGACCGACTCTCTCAAGTCCGGCGGAACGGAGCTGGGCCATGCACGATTTGGCCGAGCCACTGTAGAGCGACCGAATCTGACCGAAATGTGGCCGATTCGCAACTGCTTTTGCAGTGCAACAATATGGAGCCGTCGACATACTCGACCAAGCCTTGCGACAACCTTGTTCGGCCAGCCCTCAGCTTGGGGTATAAGTTCCCGGATTCACGAGTGTTTCTTGGCCGGGCCGGCGGATCGCCCAGGGCCTTCTCGCAACTGCTCAGGCGGCGGCCGTCTCGCGGATCCTCTGGGCCTCGCGGGTGACGCGGGCGATTTCGGAGACCAGCGCCGCCGGCGAGATCGGCTTGGCCACCAGGCCGTCCATTCCGGCGGTCATGTAGGCGTCCCGCTGATGGGCCATGGCGTTGGCGGTGAGGCCGATGATCGGCGTCGACGCCGCTTCGCCGCCGAGGGCGCGGATGCGGCGGGTGGCCTCCAGCCCGTCCATCACCGGCATCTGCACGTCCATCAGGATCAGGTCGAACTGGCCGGCCTGGGCGGCCTCGACGCCGAGCCCTCCGTGCTCGGCCATGGCCACGCTGACGCCCAGGGCTTCGAGCATCTTGGAGGCTACCAGGCGGTTGGTCGGATTGTCCTCGACCAGAAGGGCGCGCAGGCCTTCCAGCACCAGGGGGCCGTCGTCCTCGTCGACCCGGGCGCGGGGTTCGGCGGCGGGCGCGGACAGCTCCAGCCAGAAGGTCGAGCCTTCGCCCTCGCGGCTGACGAAGCCGACACCGCCGTCCATCAGCTCGGCCAGCCGGCGGGTGATCGCCAGCCCGAGACCCGAGCCGCCGAACCGGCGCGACGTCGAGCCGTCGGCCTGCTGAAAGCGGCGGAAAAGGGTGGCCTGGGCCGACTCGGAAATGCCGATGCCGGTGTCCTCGATCTCGAAACGCAGGCGGCGCTGGGCGCCCTGGCTCCGGGCCGAGAGGCGCACCTCGACGTGGCCCTCGCAGGTGAACTTGATGGCGTTGCCGATCAGGTTGAACAGGCCCTGACGCAGCCGCACCGGGTCGGCCTCGATCCAGATCGCCGCGTCTTCCGCCCTGGACCTGAGCTCCAGCCCCTTGGCTTCGGCGTTCTGGCGCAGCAGCCCCAGCACGCTGCGTAGGACCTCCACCGCGTCGGTGGGCTCGGGCGACAGGTCCAGCCGGCCGGCCTCGATCTTGGACAGGTCGATCACGTCGTCGAGCAGCTGCGACAGCATGCGGCCGCAGTCGCTGGCCTCCTGCAGCAGCTGGCGGCCCTCGTCGGAGAGCTGCTCCCGCTGGAGCAGGTGAAGGACGCCCAGCACCCCGTTCATCGGCGTGCGGATCTCGTGGCTCATGTTGGCCAGGAACTGGGACTTGGCCTCGGCGGCCGACTGGGCGGCCTGCTCGGCGGCGATCAGCGCCAGCTCCTGCTGCTTGCGCGCGTCGATGTCGAGCACCAGGCCGTTGACCTTGGCGTGACGGCCGTCCTCGTGGAAGGTCGGTTCGGCGCAGATGTGCACCCATCGCTCCTCACCGGACGGCAGCACCAGCCGCGCCTCGGCGGTGCCGATCGGCGTGGTCTTCAGGTCGCGCTTGAACGCCTCGAGCACCATCTCCCGGTCGTCCGGGTGGATCAGCGGCCAGGCGACGGTCGAGGCTTCCTCGAAGGTCATGGCCCGGCCGGCGACCTCGATGAATTCGGGCGAGCACCAGAAGGTCCGCTCCTGGATGTTGACCTCGAAGACGCCGGCGCGGGCCGCCTTCAGAGCCAGCCCGAGCCGCTCGGCGTTGGTCTGGGCCTGGCGGCGGGCCTCGGCCAGGGCCAGCTCCTGGCGCTTGCGCGCGTCGATGTCGAGCACCAGGCCGACCACCTTCAGGCGGCGGCCGTCCGGCGCAAGCTGCTGCTCGGCGTGGGCCTGCACCCAGCGCGTCTCGCCCGAGGGCAGCACGATGCGGAAATCCATGGGCGCGTGGCGCGGGCCCTTCCAGCCCGCCACGGTCTCGTCGATCACATGGCGGTCGTCGGGATGAGCCATGTACCAGGGCTCGCGGGCGAACCGGCGGAAGTCGACCTCGGCGCCGACGATCTCGTGGAACTCCGGCGAGAACCATTGGGTCTTGGCGACGAAATCGAATTCCGAGACGCCGGCGTGGGCGGCGCCCAGGGCCAGCTTCAGGCGCTCGGCGTTGGCCTGGGCCTCGCGTCGCGCCAGCATCAGGGGCGTCACGTCGTTGGCGTGCACGAAGTATCCGACCGGCGTCTGGTCGGTGCGTCGCACGGGCCGGTATTCGCAGCACAGCCAATAGGTCTCGCCGTCGGATCCGACATAGGGGGCTTCGTTGTCGAGGATGTGCTCGCCCGAGGCGCAGCGCTGGTGCAGCTCGGTGGCGCCGTCCGGAAGCTCGGAGATCACATCGGCGATGCGCTTGCCGAGATAGTCGCGCCCGGCCAGGCCGACGACCCGCTCCCAGCCGGGGCTCGCCGCCAGGAAGCGTCGATCGAGATCGAACAGGGCCATGGGAACGGGGGCGCGGCCGGTCGACGCCAGCAGACGCTCGAGCAGCGGCTCAAGCTTCGACTTCGCTTGCCGCGAAGCCTCTTTGCTGATCGTCCTCCCCATGAGAACCGATCAAGCGCAGATAAACGTAAATATTGCCTTCCAGCCGGCCCGTGGCCCGCAAGACGTCAAGGCCAAGCTTTCAGCAGCTTTTCCTGAGCTTGACGGGCGCCCGCCCGCCACCGCACTTAGCGGACAGCATCAAGGGAGCGCGCAATGGCCGATATCCGCTTCGACGGCAAGGTCGCCATCGTCACCGGAGCGGGCGGCGGCCTCGGCCGCCAGCACGCGCTGGAGCTCGCCCGGCGGGGCGCCAAGGTGGTGGTCAACGACCTGGGCGCGGCGCTCGACGGCTCGGGCGGGTCCTCGGCGGCGGCCGACGCCGTGGTGGCCGAGATCAAGGCCGCGGGCGGCGAGGCCATCGCGGACGGCGGTTCGGTGTCGGACGACGCGGGCGCGGCCAACCTGGTCAAGCGGGCGGTCGACGCCTTCGGGCGGCTGGACGTCCTGATCGCCAACGCCGGCATCCTGCGCGACAAGTCGTTCGGCAAGATGGAGCTGGCCGACTTCGAGGCGGTGGTCCAGGTCCACCTGATGGGCACGGTCAAGCCGCTGCTGGCCGCCTGGCCGATCATGCGCGAGCAGAAGTACGGACGGGTGGTGGTGACCACCTCCTCAACGGGCCTCTACGGCAACTTTGGCCAGGCCAACTACGGCGCCGCCAAGCTGTCGCTGGTGGGTCTGATGAACACCCTGAAGATCGAGGGCGAGCGCGACAACATCCGCGTCAACGCCATCTCGCCGGTGGCCGCCACACGGATGACCGAGAACATCCTGCCCCCGCCCATCGCCGAGCGGCTGAAGCCGGAATACGTCTCCCCGGGGGTGGTCTACCTGGCCTCAGAGGACGCGCCCTCGGGCGTGATCCTCACGGCCGCGGCCGGCGCCTTCGCCATCGCCAAGATCTACGAGACCGAGGGCGCCTATCTGGGCGACCACCTTTCGGCGGAGGCCGTGCGCGACAACTGGGGCAAGATCACCGATCCGACAGGTGAACAGTCCTACGCCGCCGGTCAGGAACAGACCCAGAAGTTCCTCAGGCGCGTGATGGGCCAGTAAGGCGCGTCATCAGGGAGGCCAGGACGGCGACGGCGCGCTCGGATTCGGCGCGGTCGACCACCTCCCGATCATCGCCGTAGCCCTGCATGTCGCCGCCGGCCAGGGACTGGACCACGATCCCGTCCCGCCGGGGGACCATGCTGACGCGGTGGTAGTAAAGGCCGTAGTTGACCTCCGGCTGGGGGACGAGCCAGCCGATCTGGCCCCGCACCGGCACGATGCTCTCGTCGTTCCACAGGGCGCGGGCGCCGTAGCCCGGGCAGTCGATCACCACCTTCTCCTCCAGTTCGCCGAGCTCGGCGGGGGCGTGGAACTCCCGCCGCCGGATCTGGCCGCCCGCCAGCAGGAAGTCGGTGAAGAGGGTGTGGCCGTAGTCGGCGATGTTGAACATCAGGTTGGCGCCGCGCGAGACCCGCGCCCCCGCGAAGGGCGACGCCTCGGGCGGGAGCGGTTCGGCCGGCGGCATGAGGTCGAGGATGCGGCTGCGATAGTCGGCGAATGGCAGGGCCGGAGGCTCCGGGGCGGCGGGCGCGGCGGACGGGGTGGTGTCGAAGACGTCGTAGTCGTCGACGAACTCGACGGGGCTGCCCGGCAGGCCGAGATAGGACCGATAGGCCTTGAACGAGGCGCGCGCCATCCGCTCCCAGAGCTCGGGGAAGCCGGCCGCGACGGCGGTGGTCAGGGCGATGCGGGAATGGGGCGTGAACATGCCGGTGGCCCGCGCCGAACGGGTCTGGGGCAGGACGTCCCTGGCGTAGATGGTCACCTGGGCGCCGGCGCGCTGGGCGGTGATCGCCGAGGTGAGCCCGAGCGCGCCGCAGCCGATCACCGCCACCCGCCGCGGGCTCGAGGCCATCGCCTGGCGCACCGCGATCTCGGCCGAGCCCCACGACAGCGACCAGCCGCTGCCGCCGTGGCCGTAGTTGTGCACCACCAGCGCGGTCCCGACCTGCTCGGCGTCGAGCCGGGGTCCGGCGGCGCGGAACGGGCGAAGGCAGACGGTCAGATCGAACAGGCGCTCGGGGCGGGCACGCAGCAACGCCAGCTGCGGCCGGGCGGTCCCCGCCCGTGGGGCGCCCGCCGGCGCGGAAAACGAGGCGCAACCGGCGGCGCCCGCCAGCCCGATCCCCGCCAGGCCGGCGCCCAGCACGCTGCGGCGATGCGGGAACCGGCTCATTCCTCTTCCCAGGCGGCGCTCTGCCGGACAGTGAAGCACGCTCAGCGAGTCGTGGGCAGGGCGAAGGCGACCAGCGAGTCCGACTGGCGCTCCTCGGTGATCTTGGCCGCGCCGCCGGAGGCCACCACGACGTACTGGCGGCCGCCGGCCTCGTAGGTCATCGGCATGGCGTGGCCGCTGGCCGGCAGCTCCGCGGTCCAGATCTCCTTGCCGGTCTGCACATCCAGCGCGTGCAGGCGTCGATCCATCGTGCCGGCGCTGAACACCAGACCGCCGGCGGTGACGATGGGCCCCCCCAGCACGATCGAGCCGGTGGGGTCGTCCGGATCGCCCAGGTCGCGCATCGAGCCCAGGGGCGTGCGCCAGCGCAAGGTCCCGGTCTTCAGGTCGATGGCGCTGAGCGTCCCCCACGGCGGCGGCGCGCAAGGGAGGTTCGACGGTCCGAACAGGGCCATGCGCTCCAGCCCATACGGCGCGCCGGCCTGGGGGGCGAACTCTCCGTGCATCTCGCTGTGGGCCTGCGCCGGGAAGTCGGCGCGCGGGATCAGCCGGGCGCGATATGGCAGGTTGGTCGAGCTGACGATCAGGAGGCCGTCGGCCCTGTCGTAGGCGAAGCCGCTCCAGTTGATCCCGCCGACGTTGCCGGGGATGGCCAGGGTTCCCTCGAGGCTGGGCGGCGAAAAGATGCCGTGTCCGGTCAGCGCCTCCAGCTCGGCGCGGCACGCGGCCCTGTCGGCGGGGGTCGGGCCCCAGGCGTCGGCAGGATCGAGCGACTGCGGCGCCGCTGCCGGCAGGCTGGAGAAGGGCTGGGTGGGCGAGGTCGCTTCGCCGGGCACATCGCTCTGCGGGACCGGACGCTCTTCGACGGGGAACACCGGCCGGCCGGTGGCGCGGTCCAGCACGTAGACCATGCCGGTCTTGTTGCCCGCGATGAGCACCGGAATCCGCCGCCCGCCATGGGGAATGTCGGCCAGCACGATCGGCGCGGTCGTGTCGTAATCCCAGAGGTCGTGGTGCACCAGCTGGAAGCCCCAGACCAGCTTGCCGGTCCGGGAGTCGAGGGCGACCACCGAATTGGCCCAGCGGTCGTCGCCCGGCCTGAGGCCGCCGTAGTAGTCGGGGCTGGCGGCGCCGGTGGGCACGAACACCAGGTGGAGCACGGGGTCGGTCGCCATCACCGACCAGGCGTTGGCCGCGCCGCTCTTGATCTGCGGGCCGGGGATCAGGGGCTCCCAGCTCCAGCGCAGCGCCCCGGTGCGGGCGTCAAAGCCGCGCACGACCCCGTCCGGCATCTCGGCGCGCCCGTTGTCGTCGATCGCCGAGCCGACCACCACGACGCCGTCGATGACCGCCGGGGGCGAGGTCATGTGGTACCAGCCAGGGACGTAGTGCTTGACGTCGCGCAGGCTCACCAGGCCGGCCGCGCCGAAGTCGGCGCAGGGCTGGCCCGTCCGGGCGTCGAGCGCGACCAGGCGGGCGTCCAAGGTCGCCTCGAACAGACGACGGCGGCAGGCGTCTCCACGGCCGCGGCTGGGATCGACCCAGGTCGCCAAGCCACGATTGATCATGCCGTCGCCGTAGGGCCAGAGGTGGAAGACCTTCGGATCGTAGGCCCAGAGCTGCTTGCCGCTGGTCGGATCCAGCGCGATCACCCGGTTGAAGGGCGTGGTCAGATAGAGCCGGCTGTCGACGAACAGCGGCGTGGTCTCGAAGCCGCTGCGCGGTCCCTTGGAGCCATCGGCGATGTCGCCGGTGTGGAAAATCCAGGCGACCTTCAGCCGGGTCACATTGGCCCGGTCGATCTGGCTCAGGTGCGAGAACCTCTGGCCGGTCTGGTCATGGCCGTAGGCGCTCCACTGATCTGCGGCCTCCGCACCGCCCGCCATGATCGCCAGCAGCGCCGCCGCCCACGCGAGCCGGCGCGCGTGCTTGCCCCCCAGGGCTGATATCCACATTATCGCCTCCTGCGGCGTCGTTGGGGCCAAGCGAACATCGGCGCGGCCAGGGCGCCACCGTCCGGGGGCGAGGGGACGGCGGCCAGGGACGAACGGATAGGCGGCGGGATGAACGGCGCGTCGGGCGGGATGAACAGCACTGAATGGCGCGTGCTGGGCCGGGTCTACGCCGCCCTGCTCCTCGTGCTGGCCGTCTCCGACACCGCCAACGTCTTCTCCGCGCTTCACGACACCACCTCCTTCCACGGGCGCCCGCTGACCTGGTGGCGGCCGACGGTCTGGGAAGGCTCGAGCGCGCTTGGTTTCCTCGTCGCCGCGCCCATCGTCTACGTCGCACTGCGCTTGGCGCCCCCGCGACGTGGCGCCTGGCTGCGCTTCGCCCTGATCCACATCCCGACCACGGTGATCTTCTCGGGGGTGCACGTCTTCAGCATGTGGATGATCCGGATCGCGATCTACGCCGCGCTGGGTCTCAAGTACGGGACCCTCGACTACGTCTACGAATACCGCAAGGACCTCCTGGGCTATCTCATCGTGGGGGGCCTGGTCTGGATGTTCAGCGAGCTCCGGCGCCGGCCCGCGCCGGCGGCGGCAAGACCTGGCGCGGTCTTCGACATCAAGGACGGCTCCAAGGTGATCCGCGCGCCCGTCGCCGACATCCTTGCGGTGTCTTCGGCCGGCAACTACGTCGAGTTCGTCCTGGCCGACGGCCGCAGGCCTCTGATGCGCTCGACCCTGAGCGCGGCGGAGGCGGCGCTGGGCCCGCACCGCTTTGTCCGCATCCATCGCTCGTGGCTGGTCAACGCCGCCAAGGTGCGCGAGATCGAGGCGGCGGGTTCGGGGGACTTCACCGTCAGGCTGGATGGTGGGGCCGAGGCGCCCCTGTCGCGGCGGTTCCGCGATGCGCTGCAGTGCTTGCGTTGCGCGCCCGAGGCGTGACCTGATCGCGGGGCAGGAGCGACGCGGATGAAGATGCGGCGGTTGGGCGCCAAGGGCCCCGAGGTCTCGGCCATCGGCCTGGGCTGCATGGGCATGAGCGAGATCTATGGCGCCGCCGACGAGGGCGAGGCGATCGCCACCATCCAGGCGGCGCTGGACGCCGGGATCACCCTGATCGACACCGGCGACTTCTACGCCATGGGCTCGAACGAGATGCTGGTCGGCAGGGCCCTGAAGGGGCGCCGCGATCAGGCCTTCATCCAGGTGAAGTTCGGGGCCCAGCGCGACCCCTCCGGCGCCTGGATCGGCTATGACGTGCGCCCCGGCGCGGTGAAGACCGCCCTGGCCTATACGCTGAAGCGGCTGGGGACCGACCACATCGACCTCTACCAGCCCGCCCGGCGCGATCCGGCCGTGCCGCTGGAGGACACCCTGGGTGCGGTGGCCGACATGATCCGAGCCGGCTATGTGCGCCATCTGGGCCTGTCGGAGGTGTCGGGCCGCACGCTGCTCGAGGCCGAGAAGATCCACCACGTCGCCGCCCTGCAGCACGAATATTCGGTGATCGAGCGCGAGGTCGAAGCCGACCAGCTGCCGGCGCTGCGCCGGATCGGCGCGGGGATGACCGCCTATGGCGTGCTGTCGCGCGGGCTGCTCAGCTCCTCGCGCGCCCGGCCGGGCGACATGCGCGCGCACATGCCGAGGTTCCAGCCCGACAACCTGGCCCGCAACCAGCCCCTGGTGGACGCCTTCGCCGCGATCGCCGTCGACAAGGGCTGCACGCCAGTGCAGCTGGCAACCGCCTGGGTGCTGTCGCGCGACCTGCATGTGATCCCGCTGATGGGCTCCAGAACCCGCGCCCAGCTCGCCGACGTCATCGGCGCCCTGGAGGTGGAGATCACCCCCGAGGACCAGGCCCGCATCGACGCGGCGATCCCCGAAGGCTCGATCGCCGGGACCCGCTACGCGGAGGCCCAGATGCGCCAGCTGGACCTCTAGGCCCTGCCTTAGGCCGGCTTCACCTTCAGCCGCGCCCCGCTCACCAGCGCGGTGACCGTCACCGCGGCGCCGGCGGGAAGCTCGCCGCCGCCTTCAAGCTCGGCCGCCCACTCCTTGCCGTCGACCAGCACCCGTCCGAGGCCGGCCGCGAAGGGCGCGGCGGTCTGGCCGACATGGCCGATGATGCGTCGCCCCGGATCGTTGATGTCGGCGCCCCGCGGACGGAAGGGGCTGGGCAGATAGCGGCGCGCGACGAAGGTCGAGACGATGGTCAGGCCGGCGAAAATGGCGACGGCTTCGGCCAGGGTCAGGCCGAGCGCCGTCAGGCAAGCGGTCACCGCCGCGGAGGCGGAGGGCCAGAGCAGATAGCCCGAGCCGCTGGCCACCTCGGCGGCCAGCAGGACGGCGGCCAGGCCCATCCAGCTCCAGAACGGATGGGACGACAGAAAGCCGATCGCGACGTCCATGGCCCTACTCCGCGGGAGGAACGGCCGACCGGGCCGGGCGGATCGGCGGGGGCGGCGGGGGCCGGCTCGGCGGCGGCTGGCCGCCGTCCGGCCGATTGTGGGCGCCGGAGACCAGCTCCTGGATGCCGCCCAGCGCGCCCACCAGGGCCGACATCTCGGCCGGCACGATCACCGTCTTCTGATGCGGCGACTCCGCCAGCTTGGCGAAGGCGTCGACGTAGCGCTGGGCCACGAAGTAGTTGATGGCGCTGACGCTGCCGGTCTCGATGGCGTCCGACACCGCCTTGGTGGCGGCGGCCTCGGCCTGGGCGGCGCGCTCGCGGGCCTCGGCGTCGCGGAAGGCGGCCTCGCGCCGGCCCTCGGCCTGCAGGATGGCCGACTGCTTGGCGCCCTCGGCCCGGGCGATGGCGGCCTGTTTCTCGCCGTCCGCCTCGGTGATCACCGCGCGCCGCTCGCGCTCGGCCTTCATCTGGCGGGCCATGGCGTTGGTGATGTCGGGCGGCGGCTGCAGGTCCTTGATCTCGATGCGCGCGATCTTCACCCCCCAGGGGCCGGTGGCGTCGTCGATCACGTGCAGCAGTCGGGTGTTGATCTGGTCGCGCTGGGACAGCACCTCGTCCAGTTCCATCGAGCCCACCACGGTGCGCAGGTTGGTCATGGTCAGCTGGGTGATGGCCAGCTGCAGGTTGGCCACGCGATAGGCGGCCGCGGCGGCGTCCATCACCTGGATGAAGACGATGGCATCGACCTTCACCCCGACGTTGTCCTTGGTGATCACCTCCTGGCTGGGGACGTCCAGCACCTGCTCCATCATGTTCATCCGCCGCCCGATGCTCTCCATGAAGGGCGTCAGCACGGTGATGCCGGGCTTGATTGTGCGGGTGTAGCGGCCGAACCGCTGGACGGTGAACTCGAAGCCCTGGGGCACGATCTTGATGGTCCCGACCAGCAGCACCAGAGCCAGCCCCACGAAGATGACCGCGATCGCCAAGGACATGGCCGTCCTCCCCCAACCTTGGCTGGAGACTAGGCCGGTTTCGCGCCGCTGGGGAGGGCCGAGGGCGCCTGACCTGCGCCGCGCGATGATCTAGAAGGCTCCCTGACGGAACAGGCGGGAGGAGCGCATGGACAAGGTCGAGGGCAAGACGGCCTTCATCACCGGCGGCGCGTCCGGCATCGGGCTCGGCATGGCCAAGGCGTTCACGGCCGCGGGCATGAACTGCGTGCTGGCCGATGTGCGCGACGACCACATCGAAGCGGCCCAGGCCTTCTTCCAGGACGCCGGCCACGCGGGCCAGGTGCACCTGCTGAGGCTCGACGTCACCGACCGCGAGGCCTACGCCGCCGCCGCCGACGAGGCCGAGCGCCGCTTCGGCAAGGTGCACGTGCTCTGCAACAACGCCGGCATCGGCATCTCGGCCGAGGTGTCCAAGGCCAGCTACGAGGACTGGGACTGGGGCGTCGACGTCAACCTGAACGGCGTCTTCAACGGCGTTCATGTGATGCTGCCGCGCATCCGCGCCCACGGCGAGGGCGGCCACATCGTCAACACCGCCTCGATGGGGGGCGTGCTGCAGTTCAGCCGCTCGGGCGTCTATGTGACCACCAAGTTCGCGGTGGTGGGGCTGTCGGAGGCGCTGCACTTCGAGCTCATGGACGAACCGATCGGCGTCTCGGCCTTCTGTCCCGGCGGGGTGCGCACCAACATCCGCGAGTGGGAGAAGACCCGCCCGGCCCGCTTCACGGCGGCGGGACGGGAAGAAGCGCCGGCCGCCCCGCCGCGCGGCTTCAACTTCTCCGAGGAGACCATGGCGGTGCTGAACCAGATGAGCTGGCAGCCCGAACAGGTCGGCGAGATGGTGCTGAACGGCATCAAGACCGACGCGCTCTACATCTTCACCTCGCCCGAGTTCCGCCCCGGCATCGTCGAGCGCTTCGAGGCGATGATGGAGGTGATCGGCGAGGATCCGGAGCTGTCGCGCAAGGCCCGCGAGCACGTTCCGAACCTGGTTTCCAGCCCGATCTACACCGCCAGCATCGCGCGGGCGCGCAAGGCGAGGAAGGGGTAGGGGCCATCTTGTCCCGGACGGAGCCCTCGGGGCGCAGAGCCGGGATCGGTCCTGGACGCTTGCGTTTGCCGCGATCCCGGATAAGCCGCCTGCGCGGCTTTCCGGGATGACGGACCTTTTGGACAGCGAACTCCACATCGGCGAGGTCCGCGTCGCGGGCCGGGTGCTGCTGGCGCCGATGACGGGGGTGACCGACCTGCCGTTCCGCCGGCTCGTCTCGCGGCTGGGCGCGCCCTATGTGGCCACCGAGATGGTCGCCTGCACCGAGCTGGCGCGCGGACGCCCCGACGTGGTGCGCCGCGCGGCGGTGGGCGAGGGGCTGCCCCTGATGGTGGTCCAGCTGGTGGGGCGCGAGGCGGCCTGGATGGCCTCCGGCGCCCGGCTGGCCGAGGCGGCCGGCGCCGAGGTGATCGACATCAACATGGGCTGCCCGGCCCGCGAGGTGACCGGCGGCCTTTCCGGCTCGGCGCTGATGCGCGACCTGGACCACGCCCTGACCCTGGTGCGCGCCACGGTCGACTCCACCGCCCGTCCGGTGACGCTGAAGATGCGCCTGGGCTGGGACGACCGTCGCAGGAACGCCCCCGAGCTGGCCGCCCGCGCCGAGGCGGCCGGGATCAGGGCCATCACCGTGCATGCCCGCACCCGCGCCCAGTTCTACAAGGGCGCCGCCGACTGGGACGCGGTGGCCGAGGTCAAGGCCGCCACCGGACTGCCGGTGATCGTCAATGGCGACATCGGCTGTCTGGAGACAGCGGTGGAGGCCCTGCGCCGCTCGAGCGCCGACGCGGTGATGATCGGCCGCGGCGCCTGCGGCCGGCCCTGGCTGGTCGCCCACCTGAACCAGGCGCTGCAGACCGGCGGGTCGCCGCCCGAACCCGGCCCCGAAGACCGCCTCGCCATAGTGGTGGAGCACATGACCGCCAGCCTCGACTTCTACGGCGATCCCCTGGGCCTGAAGGTCTTCCGCAAACACCTGGGCTGGTACGTCCAGCACGCCCCCTGGCCCGAGGGGGCCGAGGTGCGCCGCGCCGCCAAGGCCGAGCTCTGCCAGCTGGAGACGGCGGCCGAGGTCGAGGCGGGGCTTAGGCGGTTGTGGGGCCTCGGCGCCTGAAGAGAGCCATTTGATGTTCAGCAGTCGAGCATCGGCCACCCGGTTTGGGCGCGCCTAGTCCGCTAGATCACTGTTCCCAGTCCGGCTCCGGCGGGTCGCCGGGCTGCGGGCCGCCCTTGCCGGGCTCGGCGGCTTCGACCTTCTCCTGGGGGGGCGGATCCATGGCGTGGCCGAAGCCCAGGAGGATGCTGGCCAGCACGATGCTGCCGCGGATCCTGCGGCCGTGACGCAGGCCGATCCACGCGAACAGCGGCGCCAGAACCAGCACCGCACCCGCCGCGATCAGATCCTTCAGCCACAGCGCCATTGCGCCCGCGCCCTCCGCCTGCTGCGAGATGGTGAGGCCGGCCGCGAAGGGCAATCCTGAGCGCGACCGATGCGTCTGCGTTTGGCTTTGGTGCATCCCATCGTCAGCGGAGAAGCCCATGAGAAGGTTGGCGGTTCTGGCCCTTGCCGGGCTGGCCGGCGGCGGCCTGGCCGCGTCGAGCGCGCCGACGCCCAAGTCGAAGCCCGCCCACGGCGGCCACTGGGCGCCCTTCGGGACCGTCGTCCGGGATGCTCCGGAGCGTCCCCTTCCCGTCGTGGACAACCGGGCCCGGCTGTGTCGCCATGGCCGGCATGAGCAACGACGGCGGACCCTGGGCGCACATGCGGCCCGATTCCAAGCCCGCGGCCCGGCCGCCGGCCGGCACTCCGCCGCGCGGCTGGATCGCCTGGCCGCCGATCCTGCTGGTGGCGGGGCTGATCGGGCTCATCGTGGCGCTCCGTCGGGCGTTCCCCGAGGCGCGCCTGAACCGCGACGACTGGGCGGACGCCGCCTATCTCGCGGGCTTCGCCCTCCTGGTGGCCACGGGCCTCTGGCGGGCGCGCCGGGCGCGGCCGCTGCAGATCGTGCGCTACGGGGCGATCTGGGTGGCGATCGCGGCGGGGCTGGCCCTGGGCTTCGCCTATCGCGATCAGATCATGGCCATCCCCCAACGGGTGGCCATCGCCTTCGGCACGGGCCGGCCGGTGG
>JANWHQ010000141.1 GCA_025450315.1 Caulobacteraceae bacterium | reverse complement strand
GGGGGGGGGGGGGGGGGGGGGGCCCGAGCCGGACGCTCAGCTGCTGGCGGCGGCGCTGTCGATGCGGATGGGATCTTTGGACCCCCTCCCTCGGTCCCTGCCCCTGAGGGGGAGGGATGCCCATATGGGCCCTCCGACGATCTCTCGAAGAAGGCCCGCGTTCGATGAAAGCCCTGACCGCCAACGATCTTCGCACCGGCGACACGGTGTTCTGGTCGCAGGGCCGGTGGGTGGAGCAGTTCGCCGACGCCGAGATCTTCGAGGCGGACGCGGCGGCCGATGGCGCCCTGGCCCAGGCCGAGACCCAGATGACCCTGGTGGTGGCGCCCTATCTGTTCGACGTGCAGGAGACGCCGGAGGGCTGGGCCCCGGTGGCCTACCGCGAACGGGTGAGGGCGCTCGGCCCCACCAACCATCCCCAGCACGGCAAGCAGGCCGAGGGCGCCAACCTGGCCGCCCTGACCGCCGACGCCGCCCGCGCCCGCTCCACCGGGCGGCTGTCCTTGATCAAGAGACACTGATGGGCATCGAACTCACCTGTCCCCAACCCCCGGCTTGTCATCCCGGAAAGCCGCGCAGCGGCTTATCCGGGATGACGATGGCGAGAGCATAGGAGGGCGCCGTGTATCGCTATGACGCCATCGACAAGGAGATGCTGGCCGACCGCACGCGGGAGTTCCGCGAGCAGGTCCAGCGCCGCCTGGCCGGCGAGCTGACCGAGGCCCAGTTCCTGCGCCTCAGGCTCATGAACGGCCTCTATCTGCAGCTGCACGCCTACATGCTGCGCATCGCCATCCCCTACGGCACGCTGAGCTCGGCCAAGCTGCGCCGGCTGGCGCACGTGGCGCGCACCTACGACAAGGGCTACGGCCCCTTCACCACCCGCACGAACCTGCAGCTGCACTGGATCAAGCTGAAGGACGCGCCCGACATCCTGGACCAGCTGGCCGAGGCCGAGCTGCACGCCATCCAGACCTCGGGCAACTGCATCCGCAACGTCACCGCCGACCCCTATGCCGGGGCCACCGCCGACGAGCTGGACGACAGCCGCGTCTGGGCCGAGGCGATCCGCCAGTGGTCGACCGTGCACCCGGAGTTCTCGTGGCTGCCGCGCAAGTTCAAGATCGCGGTCACGGCGTCGCAGACCGACCGCACGGCGGTGCGCTCCTACGACATCGGCCTCAGGCTGCACCGCAACGCCGAGGGCGAGACCGGCTTCGAGGTGATGGTCGGGGGCGGGCAGGGGCGCACGCCCTATCTGGCCGCCACCATCCGCCCGTTCCTGCCCCCCGAGCGGCTGTTCTCCTACCTCGAGGCGATCATGCGCGTGTACAATCGCCATGGCCGCCGCGACAACATCTGGAAGGCGCGGATCAAGATCCTGGTGGCCCAGCTGGGCGCCGAGGAGTTCGCCCGCCAGGTCGAGGAGGAATGGGCCGCGTCCCCCTGGGAGGCCGACATCCCCCTGGCCGAGATCGAGCGCATCCGCGGCCGCTTCGGCGTTCCGGCGTTCGAGACCCTGCCGGCCCGCTCGGAGGCCTTCGAGGCGGCCAGGGCGTCCGACCGCGGCTTCGCCCGCTTCGTCCGCCACAACACCCATGCGCACAAGATGGCCGGCTACGGCATCGTCGACATCTCGCTGAAGGCGCCGGGCGAGACGCCGGGCGACTGCTCCAGCGACCAGATGGACGCCATCGCCGACCTGGCCGAGCGCTACTCGTTCGACGAGATCCGGGTGAACTACCAGCAGAACCTGGTCTTGCCGCACGTGAAGCTGGACGACGTCCCGGCCGTGTTCGCGCGGCTTCAGGAGATCGGCCTGGCCACGGCCAACATCGACCTGATCACCGACATCATCGCCTGCCCGGGGCTGGACTACTGCTCGCTGGCCAACGCCCGGGCCATCCCGGTGGCCCAG
Organism: Caulobacteraceae bacterium; assembly: GCA_025450315.1. Taxonomy (GTDB): domain Bacteria; phylum Pseudomonadota; class Alphaproteobacteria; order Caulobacterales; family Caulobacteraceae; genus JANWHQ01. The sequence continues at coordinate 7,482 of JANWHQ010000141.1, read as the reverse complement.
GCCATCGCCCGCCGCTTCGCCGACATGGACCGCGCCGAGGAGATCGGCGAGTTCAAGATCAAGATCAGCGGCTGCATCAACGCCTGCGGCCACCATCACCTGGGCCACATCGGCATCCTGGGCGTCGATAAGAAGGGCGAGGAGTACTACCAGCTGTCGCTGGGCGGCTCGGGCGCCGAGGACGCGACCCTGGCCCGCATCCTGGGCCCGGCCCTGTCCACCGAGCAGGTGCCGGGCGCGGTGGAGAGCATCGTCGAGACCTACCTGAAGGACCGCGAGCCCGGCGAGCGGTTCCTGGACACCCTGCGCCGCATCGGCCCCGAGCCCTTCAAGGAGGCCGTCTATGCCGAGGCTCATTAGGCTGAAGGACGGCGCGTTCGGCTGGGAGGAGGACCGCTTCTCCCTGGTCGGCGACGAGGACGAGGTTCCGGCCGGCGACGTGATCGTCTCCCTGAAGCGGTTCATGGCCGAGGGCGAGCAGCTCCTGGCCGACCGCAAGGTGGGCGTGAAGCTGGGCCCCACCGAGGCCGTCGAGGACCTGGTCTACGACCTGCCGCGGCTGGCGGTGGTGGCGCTGGAGTTCCCCAGCCACCGCGACGGGCGCAACCTCTCGGCCGCCCGCCTGCTGCGCCAGCGCTACGGCTACGCCGGCGAGCTGCGCGCCGTCGGCGAGGTGCTGCGCGAGCAGGCCCAGCACATGGTCCGCTGCGGCATCGACGCCTTTGTCACCGCCGACGAGTCCACCCCCGAGATCTGGGAGAAGGCCGCCCACCGCTATCGCCACGTCTACCAGCGCGGCGCCGACGACCGCGCCCCCGCCTACGTGGAACGGGGGACCGGGAATTGAAGATGTCCTGTTCCCCGCTCATCCCGGCGGAAGCCGGGATCCAGGACAGGGCGGCGACCCCTGATGTGAGCTCGCTGGACGGCCTGGGCTCGGATATCTGCGACCTGTTCCGACCCGTCCCGGATCCCGGCTTCCGCCGGGATGAGCGGTGGGTGGGATGAGCGCGCTCCTCGACGAACGCACCCACGCGGCCATCGACGCCCGCGCGCTGGACGCGCGGCTGCGCTCGGCCGAGCCGCAGCGGATCCTGAGCACGGCGGTGGAGCTGTTCGGCGACCGGCTGGCGCTGGTCTCCTCGTTCGGGGCGGAGTCGGCGGTGCTGCTGCACATGGCCGCCCAGATCGATCCGTCGATCCCGGTGCTGTTCCTGGACACCGGCATGCTGTTCGGCCAGACCCTCGACTATCGCCAGAAGCTGGCCGGCCGGCTCGGCCTGACCGACGTGCGCGACCTGCGTCCGCGCTACAACGACCTGGCGGTGCACGACCCCGGCCAGGACCTCTGGAAGAGCGACACCGACGCCTGCTGCAACATCCGCAAGGTGCTGCCGCTGGACCACGCCCTGGAGGGCTTCGACGCCTGGATCACCGGCCGCAAGCGCTTCCACGGCGGGGCGCGGATGCGGCTGAAGGTGGTCGAGGAGGCCGACGGCAAGATCAAGTTCAACCCCCTGGCCAACTGGGCCAAGGCGGAGCTGGACGCCTATGCCGCCGAACACGAGCTGCCGCCCCATCCGCTGGTGGAGTTCGGCTATCCGTCGGTGGGCTGCTGGCCCTGCACCCAGCCGGCCGACGCCGAGGACGTGCGCTCGGGCCGCTGGGCGGGTTCCGAGAAGACCGAATGCGGCATACATGTCGCCAGGGCCGAGGCCCCCGCGCTGGACGTGGGCGGCGACATCTAGAAAGTCCGATCTGTTCGGGGGAGTTGGGACGTCCATGAACGACACGAACGCGCACGCCTTCGCGGCGGCGGAAGCCGGCGGCGCCCACGCCACCGACGTGATCATCGTGGGGGCGGGCCCGGTGGGCCTGTTCGCGGTGTTCGAGCTGGGCCTGCTCGACATGAAGGCCCACGTCATCGACATCCTGGACAAGCCCGGCGGCCAGTGCGCCGAGCTCTATCCGGAGAAGCCGATCTACGACATCCCCGGCTATCCGATCATCACCGGCCAGGAGCTGACCGACCGGCTGCTGGAGCAGATCGCCCCCTTCCATCCGGTGTTCCACCTGAACGAGATGGCCACGGCCCTGACCAGGACCTCGGACGGCAAGTGGCGGATCACCACCGACTGCGAGACCACCATCGAGGCGCCGGTGCTGGTGATCGCCGCCGGCGGGGGCTCGTTCCAGCCCAAGAAGCCCTCGACGCCCGGAATCGAGCTCTACGAGAACCAGGGCCCGGGCGTGGGCGTGCACTACGCCGTGCGCAAGATGGAGAGCTTCCGCGGCAAGCACATCGTCATCAACGGCGGCGGTGATTCGGCCCTGGACTGGACGCTGAACCTGCAGCCCCTGGCCGAGCACGTGACCCTGATCCACCGCCGCGACGGCTTCCGCGCCGCGCCGCACTCGGTGGCGCAGATGCATGCCCTGGTCGAGGCCCGCAAGATGGACTTCGTGCTGGGCCAGGTGAGCGAGCTGACCGGCGAGGACGGCAAGCTCGACACGGTGATCGTCACCGGCAACGACGGCGAGAAGGTCTCGATCAAGGCCGACGCCTTCCTGCCGTTCTTCGGCCTGACCATGAAGCTGGGGCCGGTGGCCGAGTTCGGCCTGAACCTGCACGAGAACCTGATCCCGGTGGACACCGAGAAGTTCGAGACCTCGACCCCCGGCATCGTCGCCATCGGCGACATCAACCACTATCCGGGCAAGTTGAAGCTGATCCTGTCGGGCTTCCACGAGGTGGCGCTGATGGCCCAGCAGGCCTTCCGCTACGTCTATCCCGAGCGCCGGCTGCACTTCCAGTACACCACCAGCTCCAGCGACCTGCAGGAGAAGCTGGGCGTCCGCTGAGGGGGCGCTGAACGCCTCAGCTCACCGGCGGGCAGCCCGTGAAGCTGGAGACGCGGGTCACCGTCAGGTGGGCCAGGTTGAGGCCGTGCTGCACCAGCGAGCGGGCCGAGGCCGAGCCGGAGCCGGTGAACAGGTCGATCCGGTCGCCCTTGATCGCGCCGCCGATGTCGGAGGCGTACCAGAGCCCGTCGTGGACGCCGCCGCCCGGCAGGGGCAGGCCCACGGTCTCCTTGATGAACACCACCGTGCCGCGGGGAATCACCTTGGGGTCCACCGCCAGGGTGCGCATGGGCGCCACCTTGCAGCCCATGGAGTCGCGGGCGCTGATGCCGTGGCCGCCGCCGATGTAATAGTAGGTGGCCTTCATGAACCACTCCGGCGCCTTCAGCGCCGTGGCGCCGGCGGCGCTCAGCTGGGAAAGAATCTCGCCGATGGGATCGGTCGCCGCGCTTGATGCGTTGGGCAGGGCAGCGGCCAGGATCAGGGCCGCTAGGCCGGCGGCCAGACGTCGTTTCAAGGGCCTCCCCCTTTTTGCGGCGCTCGTCGGTGAGGCCTGCCTAGACGCTTGGGCTGTCAAAGCCAAGCGGAGCCATGGCTGTTTGCAGCCTGGCCGACACATTTGCCTGTTGATCGTACGGTCCGGCCCGGGGCGTTTTCCCCTCGGGCGGGGCAGGCGACTCGCGGCCAAGCCGCTACATCTCGCCGCGACCAGCGCGGGAGATGGCCGATGCCCATGATCGTCTATGGCGACAGCCGCTCGGGCAACTGCCTGAAGGTGAAGTGGACCGCCCGCCGGCTGGGCGTCCCGTTGGAGTGGCGCGAGGTCGACATCATGACCGGCTTCACCCGCACGCCCGGCTACCTGGCGATCAATCCCGCCGGCCAGGTCCCGACCGTGATCCTGGAGGACGGCCGGCCGCTGGCCCAGTCCAACGCCATCATCCTGCATCTGGCCGAGGGCTCGGCGCTGATCCCCGAGGACGCCTATGCGCGGGCGCGGATGCTGGAATGGATGTTCTGGGAGCAGTACAGCCACGAGCCGGCCATCGCGGTGGCGAGGTTCCGCATGCTGTTCCAGGGCCTGCCGCGGGGCGAGCTGGACCCCAAGCTGGTGGAGCGCGGCGCCGCGGCCCTGGCCCGGCTGGAGCTGGGGCTGCAGGCCTCGCCCTTCCTGGCCGGCGACCGGCTCAGCCTCGCGGACATATCGCTGGTGGCCTACACCCGCTGGGCGCACGAAGGCGGCTTCGATCTTGTGTCATACCCGGCGACTAGGGAGTGGATCGGGCGCGTCGAACGGGCGCTCGACATCACCGATTGAGGTTGGTCCATGCTTGAGATCCTGCGCGCCGGCCGCACGGCCCTGGCGCTGGCGGCCCTGGTCTCGGGGCTCGGCGCGGCGGGCCACGCCCTGGCCTGGGGCGCCACCGGCCACAGGATCATCGGCGAGCTGGGCGTCGAGACCCTGCCCGCCGACGTTCCCGCCTTCCTGCATGCGCCGGGCGTGGCGGCCGACGTGGGCGAGCTGGCGCGCGAGCCCGATCGCTGGCGCGGCGCCGGCAAGGTGCACGACAACATGCGCGATCCCGGCCACTTCGTGGACGTGGACGACGACGGCAAGGTGCTGGGCGGGCCGTCGCTGAGCGCCCTGCCGCCGACCAGGTCCGACTACGAGACGGCGCTCAGGGCCGTCGGGACCGAGAGCGGCAGGGCTGGCTTCTTGCCCTATTCGATCATCGACGGCTGGCAGCAGCTGGCCAAGGACTTCGCCTATTGGCGCGCCGACGTGGCGGCCGTGCGGCTGGAGCACGATCCCTCACGCAAGGCCTGGCTGGAGCGCGACCGCCAGCGGCGGGAGGGCCAGACCATCCAGGACCTCGGCGTCTGGGCCCACTACGTCGGCGACGGCAGCCAGCCCCTGCACGTGACGGTGCACTACAACGGCTGGGGCCCCGGCCCGAACCCCGAGGGCTTCACCCTGCAGCGCATCCACACCCCCTTCGAGGGGCCGTTCGTGCGGGCCAATGTGACGCCCCGGATGGTGCAGGCCAGGATGGCGCCGCCGCGGGACTGCCGTTGCGACATCGAGCGGCGCGTCAGCGACTACCTGCAGCACACCACCGCCCAGGTGGCGCCCCTCTACCGCCTGGAGAAGCAGGGCGGCTTCATCGGCTCGGACCCGCGCGGGGCGGATTTCGCCGCCGCCCAGGTGGCCGCCGGCGCCTCGGAGCTGCGCGACCTGATCGTGGCGGCCTGGAACGCCAGCTCCACGGGGACCGTTGGGTATCCGCCGACGCCGGTGGGCCAGATCGAGGCCGGCCAGGCCGACGCCTACGCCCTGCTCTACGGAGACGACTGAACCGATGGCCGAGATCGAACCCCTCCAGTTCGGCAAGGCCGAGCCCGGCGTCGACTACCGCGACCGGCCCGCGGCCTTCGGCATCGCGCTCAGGGACGGCAAGCTCGCCATGGTCAAGGTGACGGTGGAGGGCCAGGGGACCTGGTTCGACCTGCCGGGCGGGGGCGTCGATCCGGGCGAGGACGATCTGAAGGCCGTGGTGCGCGAGTTCGGCGAGGAGACGGGCCTGAAGGTGCGCCCCGGAGACCTGGTGGTCCGCGCCCGCCAGAGGTTCCGCCAGACCGACGGCTCGCCGGTGAACAACCACTCCGGCCACTATCTGGCGCAGATCACCGGTGCGGATCCGGCGCTGAAGATCGAGGACGATCACGAGCTGGTCTGGTTCGCCCCGGAGGAGGCCTTGAGGCGCCTGCGTCACGACAGCCATGCCTGGGCGGTGCTGAGTTGGCTGCGCGCTTGATCGCACCGCCCACCCCGACTAGAACCCCACTCCTTGGCCTGGGCCGCCTTAGCTCAGTTGGTTAGAGCGCCAGATTGTGGCTCTGGAGGTCCCCCGTTCGATCCGGGGAGGCGGTACCACCCCTTTGGCCCCGGCTGATATTCCGAAACGCGCTCCGCGCGCCCCCCAGGGGCCGCTGGAGGGCCTGCGCGTGGTGGTGGCCGGCGCCGGCGCCATCGGCTCGGCCGTGGCGCTGAGGCTGCTGGACGACGGCGCCGAGGTGCTGCTGGCCGATCCCGCGCCGCTTGCGGCCAACGCCTCGGGCGTGGCGGCGGGAATGCTGGCCCCGGCCTTCGAGGCGGTGCTGGATCCCCTGGCCGCCGGGCACTTCGAGCTGCTGAAGACGGCGCGCGAGCTCTGGCCGGCGCTGGCCGCGCGGGTGGGCGCGGAGCTGGACCGCTCGGGCGCGCTCTGGGTGGGCGACGAGGCGTCGAACGCGGACATGCTGAAGCGCCTGACCGGACCCGGCGCGCGCGCGGAAGGGCTGGACGGCGCGGGCGCCCGCCGATCGAGCCCGGGGCTGGCGGCGCCGCAGGGCGCGGTGTTCACGCCCGAGGACTGGACCCTCGACCCCGCCGGCATGCTGGCGGCCCTGCGCGGCGCCTTCGAAGCGGCCGGTGGCAAGGTGCGGGCCGCCGCCGTCACCTCCTGGGACGCCGGGACGGCGCGGCTGTCGGACGGCGGCCAGGCGAGGGCCGATGCGCTGGTGCTGGCGGCGGGACTGGCGGCCCAGGGCCTCGACCTCCCGCCCCCCGAGCTTGCCCAGCTCCGGCCGATCAAGGGCCAGATCGTGAGCCTGGACGCCCAGGCGCCGCGGTCGGGGCCGGTCGTGCGCGGGGAGGGAGTCTATCTGGTCCCCCGGGCCTCGGGCCCGGTCGCCGGCGCGACCATGGAGGCCGGGGTCCGCGACCTCGAGGTCGATCCGGCCGCCGTCCAGGGCCTGAGGTCGGCGGCCGCGCGGCTGTTCCCGGCGCTGGCCGCCGCCCCGGTCAGCGGGCGCGCCGGGGTCAGGGCCTCCAGCCCGGACGGCCTGCCCCTGGTGGGCCGCAGTCTCACGCCCGGCGCCTGGCTGGCCATGGGCGCCCGGCGCAACGGCTGGCTCTTGGCGCCGCTCGTCGCCGAGCTCCTCGCCGGTCAGCTCGCGGGGGCCGAGGATGGCCACGCCGCCCGGCTGTTCGACCCGGGCAGGTTTACGCCGGATTAACCATACCTCGGCAGAAATTGCCGGGCATGACCGTCCAAGCCATCCGAGGCGTCGTGGAGGCCGCCATCGAGCGGGCCTCCCAGGCCACCGGCGTCGACTTCTCCTTCCTGCTGGGGACGGCCAGGCGCGAGAGCGGCTACAATCCCGCCGCCCACGCCAAGACCTCCTCGGCGGCAGGGCTGTTCCAGTTCGTCGACCAGACCTGGCTCGCGACCCTGAAACGGCACGGCGCCAAATACGGCTACGCCCGCTACGCCGACCTGATCGGCCAGGGTTCCGACGGCCGCTACTATGTTCAGGGCGCCGAAGCCCGGCAGGCGGTGATGGACCTCAGGCTGGATCCGCACGCGGCGGCGCTGATGGCGGGCGAGCTGGCCACCGACCACGCCTCCTACCTGCGCGGGCGGATGGGGCGCGATCCCACCGCGGGGGAGCTCTATGCGGCGCACGTGCTGGGGCCGCAGGGCTCGGCGCGGCTGATCGAGGCGGTGCAGCGCTCACCCGGCCAGCCGGCCAGCGCGCTGTTCCCGGAGGCGGCCTCCGCCAACCGGCCGATCTTCT
>JANWHQ010000140.1 GCA_025450315.1 Caulobacteraceae bacterium | reverse complement strand
CGCCCGAGCGGTTGCGGCCCATGCCGTGCACGCCGGTCTCGCCCTTGAAGTGCTGCTGGTAGCGGTAGTCGATCAGGGTGTTCAGGCCCTCGACCGCCTCGATCCAGACATCGCCGCCCCGCCCGCCGTCGCCGCCGTCCGGGCCGCCGAACTCGATGAACTTCTCGCGCCGGAACGACACGGCGCCCGCGCCCCCGTCGCCGGAGCGCACATAGACCTTGGCCTGATCGAGGAACTTCATCGCGGCCTTATTGTCCATGTGGAAGGTTGCGTCGAGGTTGGGGCCGCATCCATGCCCGTTCGGAACTGGGCCGCAGATCGCGTATTGGAGGGCGAATCCGCATCGTCGAGCCATGAGTCCCACCGACCAGGTCATCGCCGCAGAAACCGCCGCCGGGGTTCCGCTGCACCGGAGCCTGGTGTCGCGCGTGCGCGGGATCGTGCGCTCCAGCGAGCTGGCGCTGGCGCTGATCTCCGCCTTCGTGGGCGCCGGGGCGGGCGTGCTGGTCATGCTGATGGGCCGCACGGTGCAGTGGACCCACGAGCTGCTGTTCGGCATCGACCTCAACGAGCGCCTGAGCGGCGCGGTGCGGCTGGATCCGGTGGCGGTGGTGGTCTGGCCGGTGGTCGGCGGGCTGCTGGTGGGGCTGTCGCTCTGGCTGACCCACCGGCTGAAACGGCCGCCGGCCGTCGACCCGATCGAGGCCAACGCCCTGCACGGCGGGCGCATGGGCCTGGTCGACACCCTCCTGGTGATGGGCCAGGTGCTGGTCTCCAACGGCTTCGGCGGCTCGGTGGGGCTGGAGGCCGGCTACACCCAGGCCGGCTCGGGCCTGGCCTCGCTGGTGGGCGATCGGCTGCGGCTGCGGCGCAGCGACCTTCGCGTGCTGGTGGGGGCGGGCGCCGCCGGCGCCATAGCGGCGGCTTTCGGCGCGCCCCTGACCGGCGCCTTCTACGGCTTCGAAGTGGTGATCGGCGCCTACAGCGTGGCCAATGTCGCGCCGGTGATGGCCGCGGCCATCTCGGCCTCGCTGGTCACCCAGGCGATCGGCGGTTCGCTCTATCACATCGAGGCCCAGACCTCGGCCCACATCACCAGCCTCGACTATGTGCTGTTCACCGCGCTCGGCGTGGTCTGCGCGGGACTGGCGATCCTCCTGATGCGCGCCGTCTCGATCCTGGAGCGGCTGTTCAAGCACAGGGTGCTGCCCACGCCCCTGCGCCCGGCGCTGGGGGGCCTGTTGCTCGGGGGCCTGGCCCTGATCTCCCCCCAGGTGCTGTCGGCCGGCCACGGGGCGCTGCAGTACGACCTCTCCTCCGCCCAGGGCCTGCGGTTCATCCTGATGGTGCTGGGGCTGAAGATGGCGGCCTCGGCGGTGTCGCTGGGTTCGGGCTTCCGCGGCGGGCTGTTCTTCGCCTCGCTGCTGCTGGGCGCCCTGACGGGGCTGGCCTACGGCGAGATGGTCGAGCTGACCGGCGCGATCCGGCTGGACCTCACCTCCACGGCCCTGGTCGGAATGGGCGCCTTCGCGGTGGCCACCGTGGGCGGGCCGCTGACCGTGTCGTTCCTGGTCTTGGAGACCACCGGTGACTACGCCCTGGCCGGCGCGGTGTTGGCCGCCTCGGTGGTCTCGGGCCTGATCGTGCGCGAGACCTTCGGCTATTCGTTCTCGACCTTCCGCCTGCACCTGCGCGGAGAGTCGATCCGCAGCGCCCACGACGTGGGCTGGATCCGCTCGCTGACGGTGGGAAGGCTGATGCGGCGCGATCCGCCCACCATCCCGGCCTCGGCCGCGATCAAGGAGCTGCGCCGCCGCTATCCGCTGGGTTCGGTGCAGCGGGTGGTGCTGCTGGACGAGCAGGAGCGCTACGCCGGCATGGTGTCGCTGAACGAGGCCCACGCGCCCGGCGCCGACGAGAACGCCCCCGCCTCGAGCCTTGCCCATTCCGCGGACGTGATGCTGTTGCCGGCGATGAACGTGAAGGAGGCGATGCGGCTGTTCGACCGGGTCGAGGCCGACACCATCGTCGTGGTGGAGTCGCTGGAGACGCGCGTGGTGGTCGGCCTGCTGAACGAGACCTTCGCCATCCGCCGCTACGCCGAAGAGCTCGACAAATCGCGCAGCGAACTCATCGGCGAGCCGAGGGCCTAGGCTCTCCCGCCGCCGTCCTGTCATCCTGGCCGCAGCCCCCCAGGGGCGAAGAGCCGGGATCGGTCCGGAGCTTCGGCGACGGCCGCGATTCCGGATCGCCGCTGGCGCGGCGTCCGGAATGACAGCGTCAGATGTTCAGGCGTGCTGGCGCTGGGGCTCGGCGCCGATGGGGAAGCGCCAGGGCTGGCCCTGGCCCCGGGCGGCGGCCAGCTGGTGGGCGGCGAAGCCCCAGTCGGGCAGGGCGTCGAACCAGGTCTCCAGGAAACCCTTCCGGTCGTTGTGGTAGTCGACGTAGTAGGCGTGCTCCCACAGGTCGCAGACCATGACCGGGACCACGCCGTTCTGGTCCAGGGTGTTGCCCGCGTCGTGGGTGGAGATCACCCGGAGATCCTTGCCGTCGGCGATCAGCCAGACCCAGCCCGAGCCGAAGTGGGCGGCCCCTTCCGCGACAAACTTCTCCTTCAGCTGGTCCAGGCCCCCGAAAGCGTCCGAGATGGCCTGGTCGAGATCGCCCTGGGGCTTGGACCCGCCGGGCGTCATGCAGTTCCAGAAGAAGGCGTGGTTCCACGCCTGGGCCGAGTTGTTGAACAGCTTGCTGCTGCCGGCCCGGCGGGCCTCGAGCACGAACTCCTCGAGGGTCTGGGGTTTCATGCCCTCCTTCTCCAGGAGCTCGTTGGTGGTCTTCACATAGGCGGCGTGATGCTTGTCGTGATGCAGGTGCAGCGTCTCGGCCGACATGGTCGGCTGCAGGGCGTCATAGGCGTACGGAAGGTCCGGAAGCTTGAACACGGTGAACTCCAAGGGTTGCTGCGGCCAGATCGGCCCCCTTGGAGGTCAATGGCGGCGCGGCGGCTTGGGTTCCAGGAAGGCCAGCACCAGCGGCAGGATCATCTTGGGATTGCGCACGGCGAACACCCCGGCCGCCAAGGCGGCTCCGGCGGCCATGATCGGCCGTTCGCGCACGAGGGTCTTCAGCCGCTCGACCACGGGCGGCTCCTTGGGCTTGGCCGCGGCCTTGATCGCCAGCACCCCGAACACGATCAGGAAGATCAGGGCGACCGCCCCGGCCACCACCGCCGCGGAGGCCGCGGCGCTGAAGCCGGCCGCGTCGCGCATCAGCGCGTAGAGCGCAAAGGCCAGCGAGACCACGACCACTCCGGCCGCCGCGAGCGCGGCGCCGGCGGCGGCGAAGAGCAGCAGGATCTTGCGGGTCAACGCGAGCGGCCGCCGGCCAGGACCAAGCCGACCAGCACGCCGACGCCCAGGGCGGCGAAGGTGGTGGTCAGGGGCTGTTTCTGCACCCGGTCGACCAGGTAGCGCTCGGCGACGGCCCAGCGGTCGCCGGCGTCCTCCACATAGGGCTGGGCGCGGGCGCGCAAGCTGTCGTAGGCGTCCTGGGCCGCGCGTCCGGCGCGGTCGGCCTGGCTCTTCAGTTCGTCGAGAGTCGCGTCGAGCTTGGCGCTGGCGGCGGAGCCGGCGGCCTGGACGGTGTCTTCCAGGGCGGGCTGGGCGGTCGAGTTGGCGGGCATGAGGAATCCTCCGGTCCCCGAAAATACGGCGGACGAGCCGGTAACGCCATCTTGATCGTTACGTTCCTAGGGAAACTTGGTCTTGCGCCCGATCAAGACTCTTCTTGCGCGGGGGCGCCATTTTGGGGTCATTCGGCGCGGCGCGCCGTTTGACCTCGGAAAGAAGCGCTGAGTGGTCGATCGCACGAACGTCAATGGGCACGGGAACGCCGAGGCCGACGAGGCCTGCCGCACCGCGCGCCTGCTCGAACTGGCCCTGACCGTTTCCGGCGCCGCGCGCGCCCTGCTCGTGCGCCAGGACGGCGAGGTGCTGGCCGCCGCGGGCATGCCGCTGGCCTCCGCGCCGGACGCCGAACTGGCCAGGGCGGCCCTGGCCCCCGCCGCCCGCGCCAAGGGCGCCGAGTTCTTCGACGCCGCCGAGATCAGATCGCCCTCCGGCGCCCGCCTGGGCGCCCTGGCCGTCGCCGCCTCCGGTCCGGTGGCCGCGCCGCCGCGCCTGGACGAGACGCTGCGCCAGCTGGCCGGGATCTGCGCCACGGCCCTGGCCGGCCCGGCGCCGGACGGCCTGGCCGAGACCGAACGCACCGCCCTGGTGGCCGAGATCGACCATCGGGTGCGCAACGTGCTGGCGGCCGTACAGTCGATGGCCTCGCAGTCAGCCCGCCGGGCCGGCAGCCTGGACGGCTTCCTCAAGGCCTTCTCGGGCCGGCTGAAGGCCATGGCCTCGGCCCACGAGCTGCTCACCGCCACGCGCGGCCGCGGCGCCTCGATCCAGGATTTGGCCACCGGCGCGCTGTCGACCCTGGCGCCCGGCCAGACCCGCTGGGAGGGGCCGGACCTGTTCCTGACCTCCAGGGCCGCCTCGGCCCTGTCGCTGGCCCTGCACGAGCTGGCCATGAACGCGGTCAAGCACGGCGCCCTCTCGCGCGAGGGCGGCCGGGTGGCCGTGCGCTGGAGCCGCTCCCCGGACGGCGGCTTCGAGCTGGAATGGAGCGAGAGCGGCGGGCCCCAGCTGCCGCCGGGCGTCCAGCGCGGCTTCGGCATGGTGCTGCTGGAAGAGGTCGCCGCCCGCGAACTGGAGGGCGAGGTCACGATCGACCCGCGCGCCAGCGGTCTCAGGGCCCGCATCAAGGCCGCCCCCGCCGCCCTGGCCGAAGGCGGGAGCAACGGTTTCAAGGTGGAGCGGCCGAGGCCCGCGCCGCCTCCGCCCGCGCCCTCTCCCGCCGGCCGCCCCGGCAACATCGAGGGCATGAGGGTGATCATCGTCGAGGACGCCATCCTGCTGGCCATGGAGCTGGAAGCGGGCCTGCAGGAGGCCGGGGTGGAGGTGGTCGGCTCGGCCGCTCTGGTCGATGAGGCCATGGCCCTGGTCGACATGCCGATGGACGCCGCGGTGCTGGACTGCAACCTGAACGGCGAGTCGGTGATCCCGGTGGCCGAGGCCCTGACCGCCCGCGGCGTGCCGTTCCTGTTCGCCACCGGCTATGGCGAAAGCCGCGGCGCCCCAGAGGGCTTCGACGCCCCGATCATCCGCAAGCCCTACGACGTCGCCCAGATCGCTTCGGCCCTGGCCGACATCACCGGGCGGAGCTGAGGTCGATCTCCTTTGGCGTGCGGTAAGATGTGACCGGGCGCCGGAAGCGATGCGGCGCCAGGCTCGCAGGCTGTCCTCCGCCAAGCCGCCGCCAAAGTTGCGTTTAGTGATATACACAAGTATATCACCATTCCTCCAGGCGATGGGACCATGGCGTCCCACGCGAGAGTGCGCTTTGTTTCCGGGGAGGGTCCAGCTATGCCTTCCCTGACCGGCGCTGGGGCGCGACCGAGGGGCTGTGGGCGATGCTGATCATCGAGAGCCTGACCCATGTCTACGACAACGACGTCCGGGCGCTGCAGGACGTCGACCTGGTGATCAATCCGGGCATGTTCGGGCTTCTGGGTCCGAACGGCGCCGGCAAGTCCACCCTGATGCGGATCTGCGCCACCCTGCAGATCCCCACCTCCGGCCACGTCCGCTTCGACGGCATCGACGTCCTGCAGAACCCCGAAGCGCTGCGACGGGTGCTGGGCTACCTGCCCCAGGACTTCGGCGTCTATCCCAGGGTGTCGGCCTACCGGATGCTCGACCATCTGGCGGTGCTCAAGGGCCTGTCGGTCTCTTCCGAGCGCAAGGCGGCGGTGGAGGGCCTGTTGGCCCAGGTGAATCTCTGGGAGGTGCGCCACAAGGCCCTGGCCGGCTTCTCGGGCGGCATGCGTCAGCGCTTCGGCATCGCCCAGGCGCTGCTGGGCGATCCCCGCCTGATCATCGTCGACGAGCCCACCGCCGGCCTCGATCCCGAGGAGCGCAACCGCTTCCTGAACCTTCTGGCCGAGATCGGCGAGAACGTGGTGGTGATCCTGTCCACCCACATCGTGGAGGACGTCTCCGACCTTTGTCCGGCCATGGCGATCATCTCGGGGGGGCGGATCATCCGCCAGGGCGCGCCGGCGGAGCTGGTGCAGAGCCTCAAGGGCCGGGTGTGGCGCAAGTCCGTGCCCAAGGCGGCGCTGGATGACTACCGCGCCCGCTACGAGGTGATCTCCAACCGCCTGTTCGCCGGCCAGACGGTGATCCACGTCATGGCCGACAGCGATCCCGGCGACGGCTTCGAGCCGATCGGGGGCAATCTCGAGGACCTGTATTTCTCGACGCTGACGTCCAACCGCCGAGCCGCCTGAGGCCACGGCGGAATGTTCGGCAAGATCGCCAGCTTCGAATTCCGCTACCAGCTCCGCCAGCCGGTGTTCTGGGTCGCCACCATCGTCCTGTTCCTGTTCGCCTTCGGCGCGACCGTCAGCGACAACATCCAGATCGGCGCCTCCAGCTTCGTGCACAAGAACTCGCCGGTGGCCATCGCCCAGATCACCCTGATCTGGAACGTGTTCTTCATGTTCGTGACCACCGCCTTCGTCGCCAACGTCATCGTGCGCGACGAGGAGACCGGCTTCGGTCCGATCGTCCGCACCACACGCGTCTCGAAGTTCGACTATCTGTTCGGGCGCTTCACCGGCGCCTTCGCTGCCGGCGCCCTGGCGTTCCTGATCTCGACGGTTCCGCCCATCGTCATCGGCTCGTTCATGCCCTGGGTCGACCCTGAGACCCTGGGCCCGGTGAGGGCGTGGCCTTACGTCTTCACCTATGTGGTGCTGGCCCTGCCGGGGCTCCTGATCACCAGCACGGCGTTCTTCGCGCTCACCACCGTCACCCGCTCGATGATGGCGACCTTCGTGGGCGTGATCGTCTTCTTCGTGGTCTGGTTCGCCAGCCGGCTGTGGGCCCAGCAGCTCGAGCTCAGGACGGCGGTCGCGCTGTTCGACCCCTTGGGGATCAGCGCCTACACCCACGCGATCCAGTACTGGACCCCCGCCGAGCGCAACACCCTGACGCCGCCGGTGACCGGCATCCTGCTCTGGAACCGGCTGCTGGTGCTGGCCGTCAGCGCGGCGTTCCTGGCGCTGGCCTACGGGCTGTTCCGCTTCGGCGAGCGGGCCGGACGCGTCCGCAGGCGCCTGAAGGGCGCCCAAGCGGTCAAGGCCGCTCCGCCGTCGCTCGCCGCAATCCGGACCAGGCCGCGGTTCGGCGCCGCGGCCGCCGTCCAGCAGCTTTTCGCCCGCACCAGCCTCGACTTCGGCCAGGTGCTCTTGAGCCCCGGTTTCATCGTCCTTCTCGTCCTCGGGGTCATCCTCAGCGTGTCCAACCTCTGGCTGGTCGATACGCTCGACGGGGTGGGGATCCATCCGGTGACGCGGGTGATGATCGAGGACCTGATCGGCTCCTTCACCATCTTCCCGATCATCATCGCCATCTACTACGCGGGCGAGCTGGTCTGGCGCGAGCGCGACCGCCGCACCCACGAGATCGTCGAGGCCTCGCCGATCCCGGACTGGGCGTTCGTCCTGCCCAAGACCTTGGCGATCGTGCTCGTGCTGGTCGCCACCCTGATCGTCAGCATCCTCGCGGCCATGCTGGTCCAGGTCATCAAGGGCGGCGCGACCCCGGAGCTGTGGAAATATCTGCTCTGGTATGCGCTGCCCAACACCATCGACGATTTCCTCATCGCCGCCCTGGCGGTGTTCCTGCAGGTGCTGGCGCCGCACAAGTTCATCGGCTGGGGCCTGATGGTGCTCTACCTGGTCGCCACCATCGTGCTGCCGAGCCTGGGCTTCCAGCATCACCTGTTCGTCTACGCCTCCGGTCCCGAGACGCCGCTGTCGGACATGAACGGGCAGGGCCGGTTCTGGATCGGCGCGGCGTGGTTCCGGCTCTACTGGTGCGCGTTCGCCCTGATCCTGCTGGTGCTGGCGCACGGGCTCTGGCGCCGGGGGGTCGAGACGCGGCTGCTGCCCCGGCTGAAGCGACTGCCCGCCCGCCTGCGCAGCCCCGCCGGCGCGATCGCCCTGGGCGCGCTGCTGGTCGTGCTGGGCTCGGGCGGCTTCATCTTCATCAACACCAACGTCTGGAACCCCTACCGCACCAGCCAGGACCAGGACCGATGGCTGGCGGACTACGAGAAGACCCTGCTGCGCTATCTGACCACGCCCCAGCCCAGCATCGTCAGCGTGCGGCTGGACATCGACATCCACCCGGACGTCCCCAGGGTGATCACGCGCGGAACCTACGAGATCCAGAACAAGACCGCCCAGCCGCTGCGCGAGATCCACGTACGCTTCCCGCGCGACCTGGTCATGCGCAGCCTGTCGATCGAGGGCGCGCGGCCCAAGATCACCTACGACCGCTTCAACTACCGCATCTTCACCTTCGACACGCCCATGGCGCCGGGCGAGACGCGGCGCATGGCCTTCGAAACGGTGCTGAGCCAGAAGGGGTTCAAGAACTCGGGCGATCTCACCCAGGTGGTGCGCAACGGGACCTTCCTGAACGACGGCGACATCGCCCCCGATCTCGGCATGAGCCGGGATTTCCTGCTCCAGGACCGCAGGAAGCGGGCCAAATACGGCCTGCCGCGCGAACTCAGGATGCCGAAGCTGGGGACCCCCGGCGCCGACCAGGTCAACTATCTCGGACGCGACGCCGACTGGGTGACGTCCGACATCCGCGTCACCACCGACGCCGACCAGACCCCGATCGCGCCGGGCGTGCGCGTCTACGATCGCATCTCAGGGGGCCGGCGCACCGCCGAGTTCCGCACCGAGGCGCCGATCCTGAAGTTCTTCTCGGTCCAGTCGGCCCGCTACGCCCTGCGCCAGGAACTCTACAAGGGCATTCGGCTGGAGGTGTTCTACGACCCGGCCGACGCCTGGAACGTCGAGCGGATGATCGCCGCGGCCAAGGCGGCCTTCGACTACTACCAGGCCAATTTCAGCCCCTATCAGTTCCATGAGCTGAAGTTCCTGGAGTTCCCCGCCTTCGACGGCAAGTTCGCCCAGTCCTTCGCCGGCACGGTGCCCTGGTCCGAGGGCCTCGGCTTCATCGCCGACCTGCCCAAGACCTCCGACAAGGTCGACTACGTCACCTACGTCGGCGCCCACGAGATCGCCCACCAGTGGTGGGCCCACCAGATCATCGGCGCGGACGAGCAGGGCTCGACCATGCTGTCGGAGACCCTGGCCCAGTACTCGTCGTTGATGGTGATGAAGCGCCTGTACGGGCCGGACATGATCCGGCGGTTCCTGAAGTACGAGCTCGACCGCTACCTGTCCGCGCGCGGCTCGGACCTGCTGCCCGAGCAGCCGCTCGAGAAGGTCGAGAACCAGCCGTACATCCACTACAACAAGGGCGCGCTGGTCATGTACCGGCTGCAGGACCAGATCGGCGAGGACAACGTCAACCGCGCCCTGCGCATGCTGCTGGCCAAATACGCCTTCAAGGGGCCGCCCTATCCGACCGCGCTGGACCTGGTGGCCGACATCAGGGCCGTGGCGCCGCCCGACAAGCAGCCGCTGATCACCGACCTGTTCGAGAAGATCACCCTCTACGACCTGAAGGCCATCCGCGCGACCTCCCGCCGCCGGCCCGACGGCCGCTGGGACGTCGAGCTCACCGTCTCGGCCGACAAGCTCTACGCCGACGGCCAGGGCAGGCAGACCAAGGCCCCGATGAACGAGACGGTCGACATCGGCCTGTTCACCGCCGACCCGACCAAGCCCGGCTTCGCCGCCTCCAAGGTGGTGGAGATGGTCAAGGCGCCGATGACCTCGGGCACGCACGTCCTGCACCTGGTCGCGCCCCGGGCGCCTCGCTTCGCCGGCATCGATCCCTACAACGAGCTCATCGACCGCAACGGCGACGACAACGTGGTGCGGGTGGGGGGATAGGCCGCCCAAGGTCTTGGTATTGACGCGCGTCTTGTTCCGAAAACCGGTTCCCGCTTTTCGGAACGCGCTTCAGTCGATCTTCACCCGCACCCGGGCGGCGGCCTTGCGGCCCTGGGCGTCGACCGCCTCCAGCCGGAAGAAGCCGGGCGCGGCCGGCCGCCAGAGCGGCTTGCCGCTCAGGGGATCGATCGCCAGCGGCGCGCCGTCGACATACCAGCTGAGCCGATCGCCCTCGGCCGAGAGCACCAGCCCGCGCGACGAAGGACCGACGCCGTCCACCTCGACCGTCGCGCCGTCGGGCGGGAAGATCAGGCGCGGACCCTCCTGGGCGGCCTCGAGGGTCTGCAGCGCCTGAGGCGCGCCGCGCGGCGCGCGCGGGGGGGCGGCGCCGGGCGGCTGGTCGATGGAGTCGGCCACGTCG